>DASVLN010000066.1:0-8364 GCA_036384855.1 Burkholderiaceae bacterium
CGCTGGTCGTGATGGTCGGCACGGCGGTGACCGTCGATGCCCTCGACCCCGACGGCCGCTTCCTCGGCGGCCTCATCCTGCCCGGCTTCGGGCTGATGCTGCGCGCGCTGGAGATGGGCACCGCCGGGCTGAAGGTGCCCACCGGCGAGACCGTCGATTTCCCGACCAATACCAGCGACGCGCTGATGTCGGGCGGCGTCAACGCGATCGCCGGGGCGGTCGAGCGCCAGTACCGCCGGCTGCGCGCGCGCACCGGCGTCGAGCCGCGCGTGCTGGTCACCGGCGGCGCCGCGGTCAAGCTGGCGCCCGCGCTGGACCTCGACCTCGAGATCGTCGACGGCCTGATCTTCGAGGGCCTGCTGGGCATCGAGGCTGCACGCACCGCCCGCTGAGGCCGCGGGCCGCGCGGTGCCGGGGCGCTCGCGTCAGAACGCGTACGACGCGCCGAGCGTGAAGCTGTTGACCGTCGAGGTCGCGGCGCTGAAGCCCGGCACGCGGGTCGTCAGCCGGGTGTTGTCCCAGTCGGCCTCGAGCTTGACCTGCTTGGTCAGCGCGTAGTTCACACCCAGGCCGTAGTACGGGTGCCAGTCGTTGCGCGTGTCGGAGCCGCTGGTCGATCCCGCCAGGCTGTAGTCGACCTTGCCCTGGCCGTAGGCCGCGCCGATGCGGGCGACGCCGCCCCAACCGTTGCCGAAGTCCGGACGATAGGCGCCGCCGATGCCCCAGTACTGGCCCTTGGCATGCGCGTCGCCGAACGCGCCCGAGGCCTTGTAGCGGCCGAGGTCGTAGTAGGTCAGCTCGCCCGCCCAAGGCGTGCCGGGCAGCTGGTAGCCGCCGTAGATCTTCACGGCGGTCGCGTTCTTGTCGCAGCTGTCGACCGAGGCGCCGGTGGCGTCGACGGCGCCGCAGGCGCGATTCGAATGGTTCACGCCGATCCCGGCGCCGAGGTAGGTTTGCGCGAACGCCGGGCTGGCGATCAGGGTGGCGGCGGCGGCAACGGCGCCTGCGATCAGGGTCTGCTTCACAGTGATTCCTCACTCAAGAAAGGTACTCCCGGGGGAGCGATGAGGATCAGTCTAGCTAAGCGTTTTCCCTGATTCGCTGAATTTGTCGGTCAGGAGCCACACAAAATGGTGAATCTGTGGTAAAGGCGCCTTTACGCTTCGAATTGTGTCGCCGCGGAACTTCTTCCGGCGATGAAAAATGGCGCCGGCCTCGCGGCAAGCGCCATTGGTTGCAAGCGAGCGGTCACTCAGAGGATGAAGCGCGACAGATCCTCGTCGCGCGCGAGCTCCGCCAGCCGCGCGCTGACCGTGTCGGCGCTGATCGTGACGGTCTGGCCGCCGCGGTTGGGGGCGTCGTAGCTGATGTCCTCCAGCAGCCGCTCCATCACGGTCGCCAGGCGACGCGCGCCGATGTTCTCGGTGCGCTCGTTGACCTCGAAGGCGATCTGCGCGATCCGGCGCACGCTGTCGGCGCCGAACTCGATGGTCACGCCCTCGGTCGCGAGCAGCGCCTGGTACTGCTTGACCAGGCTCGCATGGGTGCTCGTGAGGATGGACTCGAAATCGTCCACCGACAGCGCCTTCAGCTCGACGCGGATGGGGAAGCGGCCCTGCAGCTCCGGGATCAGGTCGCTCGGGCGGGCGAAGTGGAATGCCCCGGAGGCGATGAACAGGACGTGGTCGGTCTTGACCATCCCGTACTTCGTGTTGACCGTCGTGCCCTCGACCAGCGGCAGGAGGTCGCGCTGGACGCCCTGGCGCGAGACGTCCGCGCCCTGGCCCTCAGAGCGCGCGGCCACCTTGTCGATCTCGTCGATGAAGACGATGCCGTTCTGCTCCGCGTGCGCGACGGCGGCCGCGCGGATCTCCTCCTCGTTGACGCGCTTGGCGGCTTCCTCCTCGGCGAGCAGCTTCAGCGCCTCGGCGATGCGCAGCTTGCGCGCCTTGGTGCGCTGGCCGCCCATCTGCGAGAACATGCCCTTCAGCTGCTCGGCCATGTCCTCCATGCCGGGCGGCGTCAGGATGTCGGGGCCGGACTTGGCCTCGACCAGCTCGACCTCGATCTCCTTGTCGTCCAGCTGGCCCTCGCGCAGGCGCTTGCGCATCGTCTGGCGCGCCGTGTTGTCCGCGGGGGCCGGCACGGGCGCGGCGCCGCCGAAGCCCATCGAGCCGGAGCCCGAGGCGCGCGACGGCGGCACGAGGATGTCGAGCACGCGTTCCTCGGCGGCGTCCTCGGCCTGCACGCGGTGGCGCTTGACGGCGCGCTCGCGCTCCTCCTTCACGGCGACCTCGACGAGGTCGCGCACGATGGTGTCGACGTCCTTGCCCACGTAGCCGACCTCGGTGAAGCGCGTGGCCTCGACCTTGACGAACGGCGCGTCCGCCAGCCGCGCGAGACGGCGCGCGATCTCCGTCTTGCCGACGCCGGTCGGGCCGATCATGAGGATGTTCTTGGGCGTGATCTCGTGGCGCAGCTTCGGCTCGACCTGCTGCCGGCGCCAGCGGTTGCGCAGCGCGATCGCGACGGCGCGCTTGGCCTCGTGCTGGCCCACGATGTGGCGGTCGAGCTCGGAGACGATCTCCTGCGGGGTCATGGTCGACTGGGTCATTGGAATCCCTCGCCGGGCGAATACGTCGTCGTCACTCGAGTACCTCGATCGTGTGGTTCTGGTTCGTGTAGATGCACAGGTCGCCCGCGATCTCGAGCGAGCGCTTGACGACGTCGCGCGGGGCGAGCTCGGTGTGCTGCGTGAGCGCGATCGCCGCGGCCTGGGCATAGGCGCCGCCGGAGCCGATGGCGATGATGCCGCCCTCGGGCTCGAGCACGTCGCCGTTGCCGCTGATGATCAGCGACGCCGTGCGGTCGGCCACGGCGAGCATCGCCTCGAGGCGGCGCAGGACGCGGTCGGTGCGCCAGTCGCGCGTGAGGTCGATCGCGGCACGCACGAGGTGCCCCTGGTGCTTCTCGAGCTTGGCCTCGAAGCGCTCGAACAGCGTGAAGGCGTCGGCGGTGGCGCCGGCGAAGCCCGCCAGCACCTGTTCCCGGTAGAGCTTGCGCACCTTGCGTGCGGTCGCCTTGACGACGATGTTGCCGAGGGTGACCTGGCCGTCGCCGCCGATCGCGACCTGCTGGCCGCGGCGCACGCTGACGATGGTGGTGCCGTGGAAGGGTTCCATGATGGGATGCGGGAAAGTCGGCCGCCGGGCGGCCGGATGAGGGCAGGTAGGGATTGTCGGGCGCCGATCAAGTCGCGGCCGCGGCTTGCCCGCGTCGCGCCCGGGGTCGCGCGCCGGTCGGGCGACCGGCCGGCCGGTCAGCCCTTGCGCAGCTGGACGCGCGCGGTGTCGTTGATGCCCATCGCGCCGAACATCAGCGCGACGAGGCGGTGCGTGTCGTGGAAGACGATCTCGCGGCCTTCCGAATGGCGCATCGCGACCCAGTTGAGCAGGTCGCCGGCGGCCACGAAATCCACCCGCATCAGCAGCGCACAGGAGATGCGCACGACGCGCGACTCGCCGACCTGCGTGGTCAGCTTGCCGAGCAGCTCGCCCAGGTCGCCCGACAGCTGGCCGGCGAGCTCGATGGAGGTGATCTGCACCGGCGCGGGCGTGGAGTCCTCGCCCATCATCGACGTGTCCATGAAGCTGGTCGTGGCCTCGCCGACGACCGACAGCGACAGGGTGCGCGTGTTCTGGGCGTTGTCCTTGAGCAGCGCCTTGCAGCGCGCGTTCTCCCAGCTGGGCGGCGAGACCTCGTAGGTCACGCAGTAGTCGATCGCGACCTCGTCGAACTGGTCGGGCCGGTGCGCGAGGCGCAAGGCCTCCAGGCGCAGCATCCAGAAGACCGGATCGGCGTCGCGCACGCCCACCGGGGCGGTGTCCTGCAGCACGGAGAACAGCTTCTCGCCGCCCTGCCAATGCATCGTCAGGGCCTGGTTGGCCCAGCCCGCGAACAGCTTGCGCAGGCGGCCGGCGGCCTCGACGTCGATGGACTGCAGCGCCGACCAGTCCAGCACCCAGGGCGAGGGCAGCTGCATCGACAGCGCGTCCAGGCGCGTGACGGCCTCGGGATCGAGCTTCGGCGGGCACACCCAGCCGATGCCGCCGCCCAGCCGCTCCTCGGCCTGCGGCGCCTTGGTCGCCTCGGCGAGCATCTTGGGCAGCGAGAACCACTGCGGCGCCGAGCGATGGAAACGCTCGACGTACTCCATCGTGACGGTCTCGAACTTCGACTGCTGGCCGATCGCGCGGTACAGGTCGAACAGCACGAGCCAGGTCTCGTCGTGGTCGCGGCGCTCGCCGCGCGGACCCACGAGCGCCTGCAGCGCGCGCTCGCAGGCCTGGAAGTCGCCGCCGGCGAAGGCGATGACCGCCTCGTCGAGCGCGTCGTCGTGGACGACCTCGCTGACCTCGACGCGCTCGCCGCCGCCGAGGTCGACGGTCGCCTGCGCGGCCGGCTGGGCGCGCGGCGCGGGCGCCGGCGCGCCGGCGGCGTACGGGTTGGGCGAGACGCCGTGCGAGATGACGGGCGCCGCGGACATCGGCGTCGGCGTGAATTCCAGCGGTTGGCGGATCGACAGCGGTGCCGGCGCCGACGTCGGCGGGTAGGTCTCGGTGTTGGCGAACGCGCGGCCGTCGAGGCCGACGGGCTTGGTGTCGCCCTCCGGGCTCGCGCCGGGCGCGGGCATGTTCAGCGGAGGCAGGCTCACCGGGCCGCCGTCCAGGCGGGCGACGGTCTCGTTCTCGTCGCTGCCGGTCGTGCTCAGCGTGACGGGCACCGTGGGGGCGGCTTCCTCGTCGAAGATCGTCGCGGTGAGGATGGGCGGCGGCGGGCCGGGCGGCAGGGTGGGCGCGACGCGCGGCGCGGCCGGCTTGGACGGCGTGCCGGAGCCGGCCTGGACGCCGCCGGCGTGCACGCCGGAGCTCGCGCCCACCATCTGGCGCTCGATCGCGTCGATCTTCGCCTTGATGCCGCTGCTCTGCACCGAGGACTGCGTCGAGCGCGCCTCGGTGTTCTCGTCCATGCGCGAGGACTGCATCGTGAGGGCCTGCGCCTGGTCGGCGGACAGCCCCTCGCGGCGGATGCGGCGCAGCGTGTCGAGCTCGCGCTTCCTCACGTAGTCGTTGCGGCGCTTGCGCTCGATCATGGCCTTCATCTCAGCCTTGTCGAACTCCGTCGGCCGCGCGTCGCCTTCGCCCAGGCCGCTGCTGCGGGCGGGCATGCCCACCAGCTCGCGCGCCGGCGCGGCGACCTTGCGCGCCATGCGCCGGAACAGGCCTCCGCCGCCGCCTTCGTCTTTATCGGACATGGGCAGGCTGTCCGAGCCCGGGTTGCGGGCGCGGCGGGGCAGGGCGGTGGTTCGAGCGCGGCAGGGTCAGTCCCCGAACATCTTCTGCTTCATCTCGCGACGCTGCTGCGCCTCGAGCGAGAGCGTCGCGGTCGGGCGCGCCAGCAGGCGGCCCAGGCCGATCGGCTCGCCGGTCTCGTCGCAGTAGCCGTAGTCGCCCGCGTCGATGCGGCCGATGGACTGCGAGATCTTCTTCAGCAGCTTGCGCTCGCGGTCACGGGTGCGCAGCTCCAGGGCGTGCTCCTCCTCGATCGTGGCGCGGTCGGCCGGATCGGGGACGATGGAGGTGTCCTCGCGCAGGTGCTCCGTGGTCTCGCCGGCGTTGGACAGCAGGTCGTCCTTGAGCGCCTGCAGGCGGTTGCGGAAGAACTCGAGTTGCTTCTCGCCCATGTACTCGCTCTCGGGCATGGCGAGCAGCTCGGCCTCGGTCAGATCCTTGCCGGCCTTGGTCTTCCAGGCCGTGGCGAGCTTCGTGTCGGTGGATTTTGCAGCGTTCATCGGTTCGGATTCGGCCTTTGAGGAAGGCTTCTTGACGGGAGGGCCGGCGGCACCGTCCGCCGCGGGAGACGCCTTGGTGCCGGCAGGGGTGGGCTTGGCACGCGACTTCGGCGCGTCATCCGCGTCGAACGTCGCTGCGGTGGGCTTGGCCGAGGTCTTGGTCACGGTCGATCTCCTCGCGTCGGATCGCTCGGAAGGCTGTTATACCCGCTGCCGGCAACCGTTGAAAGCGGTACGGAGCGGGGCTGACCTTGCAAAAAAGGCGGGCCGATTGTAGCCACGATGTCCGATGCCGTAGTCATGGATTTCGTCACGCTTTCCCGGCCGCAGGCGCATTTTTCAGGCGAGGCAGCCTTCCAGGCCCTGGAGCAGGATCTCGCGCGGCAGGTCCAGGCCGATGAAGACCATCTTGTTGGTCTTCTTCTCGCCCGGGGCCCACTTCGGCCCGAGGTCGCTGCCCATCATCTGGTGCACGCCCTGGAAGATCACCTTGCGGTCGTGGCCCTTCATGTAGAGCACGCCCTTGTACCGCAGCATCTTCGGGCCGTAGACCTGGACGATCGCGCCGAGGAAGTCCTCCAGCTTGTTCGGGTTGAACGGCTTGTCCGACCGGAACACGAAGGACTTCACGTCGTCGTCGTGGTGATGGTGGTGCGGATGGTCGCAGGCCTCGCCCTCGGCGTGGTCGTGATGAGGGTGGTCGTGGTCATGGTCGTGCGCCCCGGCGTTCAGGAACTCGGGGTCGATCTCGAGCGCCGCGTTCAGGTTGAAGCCCTTGAGGCCGAACACGCTGGAGATCGGCACCTCGCCGAAGTGCACCTTCTGCTGCGGCGCGCGCGGGTTCATGTGGCGCAGGCGATGCTGCAGCGCGTCCAGCGCCGCGGCGTCGACCAGGTCGGCCTTGCTGATGAAGATCTGGTCGGCGAACCCGACCTGCAGGCGCGCCTCCTGGCGGGTGTCGAGCTGCTCGTTGGCATGCTTGGCGTCGACCAGCGTCAGGATCGAGTCGAGCAGGTAGGTCTCTGCGATCTCGTCGTCCATGAAGAAGGTCTGGGCGACCGGGCCGGGATCGGCGAGGCCGGTCGTCTCGATGACGACGCGCTCGAAGTGCAGCTCGCCCTTGCGGCGGCGCTCCGCCAGCAGGGCCAGCGTGGCGCGCAGGTCCTCGCGGATCGTGCAGCAGACGCAGCCGTTGGACAGCTGCATGATCTGCTCGGTGGTATCCGAGACGAGGATCTCGTTGTCGATGTTCTCCTCGCCGAATTCGTTCTCGATCACGGCGATCTTCTGGCCGTGCGTCTCCGTGAGGACGCGCTTGAGCAGCGTGGTCTTGCCCGCGCCGAGGAAGCCGGTGAGGATGGTGGCGGGAATGAGCTTGTCGGACATGGGTTCTTCGGAGGTGGTGGTCGCCGGCAGGAATGATGCCGAGGCCGGCGGGGCAGGGCATCTGGGGGCGGCGAACTCTGGTTCAAGGCCGCCGCCCTTGTCAAGGTAATCGGGTATTCTCGCGGCTCGTCCACTCCCGACACCGCCATAGTGTCTGATCCCCAGCCCGGTCGACCCGGCCGCCCGTCCCGCGCGGGGGCCGAGGCCGACAAGCGCTCCCTGTTCGAGCGCGTGGTCGAGTTCCTGTCGCCAGGCCCCGACTCGCGCGACGAGCTGATCGAAACCCTGGCCGAGGCCGAGCAGCGTTCGCTGATCGAACCGGAATCCCGGGCCATGCTCGAGGGCGTGCTGCGCATGGCCGACCGCACCGCGGGCGACGTGATGGTCGCCGCGCCGCGCATGGATCTGCTCGACATCGACGCGCCCTACGACGAGCTGCTCGCCGCCGTCATCGGCACGGGCCATTCCCGCTTCCCGGTCTACGACGGCCAGCGCGAGAACATCATCGGCACGCTGATGGCCAAGGACCTGCTGAAATTGCAGCGCGCCCCGGAGCTGAACCTGCGCACGCTGCTGCGGCCGGCGGTCTTCGTGCCGGAGTCCAAGGGCCTCAACGAGTTGCTGCGCGAATTCCGCAGCAACCGCAACCACCTCGCGATCGTCATCGACGAGTTCGGCAACACGGCGGGCCTGATCACGATCGAGGACGTGCTCGAGGAGATCGTCGGCGAGATCGAGGACGAGTTCGACGAGGCGGATGCCGACTCCGGCGGCACCTACGTGCTGGCCGACGGCAGCCTGCGCGTGGCCGGCGACGCCACGATCGCGGAGGTCAACCAGGCCTTCGCCGTCACCCTGCCGGAGGACGCCTTCGACACGATCGGCGGCTACGTCGCGCACGAGATCGGCCACGTGCCGCGCCGCGGCGAGGCGTTTCGCATCGGCGGGCTGCAGTTCTCCGTGATGCTCACCCGTGGCGGCGCCGTGCGCTGGTTCAAGGTCACGCGCGTGCCGGCCGAGCCCGCGGCGCCGCATCCCGACGAACTCGGCGGATGAGCGGGCACTCGCTTCGTGGCCGGGCGCGGCTGCCGCTGCTGCCCGGCTGGGCCGGCGTGCTCGCCGCGGCG
>DASVLN010000067.1:0-1940 GCA_036384855.1 Burkholderiaceae bacterium
CCGCGCCGCGATGCCCGCGCAGCCGCAGGCGTCCGCGACGATGGCCGCCCCGCAGCGTCCCGCGATGCGCGCCGAGCGCGCGCAGCCCGAGTTCGCGCATGCGCCGGTGCTGCACGACGAGTTCGCCGAGCCAGTCCACGCGATCCACGCGCCGCAGGCCGTCGACGCCGCCGCGCGCCAGAGCCAGATGGACATGGTGAGCGAGCTGCGCTCGATGAAGGGCCTGATCGAGGAGCGCTTCGGTGCCCTGGCCTTCATGGAGAAGCTGCAGCGCCAGCCGCGCCAGGCACTGCTCGCGCAGAAGCTGCTGGACGTCGGCTTCTCGCCGGCGCTGATCCGCAAGATGGTCGATGCGCTGCCCGCGGGCGTCACCGACGAGAACGCGTGGGCGGCCGGCGTCCTCGAGCGCAACCTGCTCACGAACGAGGCCGAGATGGCGATGGAGGACCAGGGCGGCGTGTACGCGCTGATCGGCTCCACCGGCGTCGGCAAGACGACGACCACCGCCAAGATCGCCGCCGGCTTCGCCGCGCGCCACGGCGCCGCCAACCTGGGCCTGATCACGCTGGACGCCTACCGCGTCGGCGCCCACGAGCAGCTGCGCGCCTACGGCCGCATCCTCGGCGTGCCGGTGCACACCGCGCACGACCGCGCCTCGCTGGAGGACCTGCTGGAGCTGCTGGCGGGCAAGAAGATGGTGCTGATCGACACGGCCGGCATGGCCCAGCGCGACGGCCGCACCCGCGAGCTGCTCGAGATGCTGGCCCACCGCTCGATCCAGAAGGTGCTGGTGGTCGACGCCTCGTCGCAGGGCGAGACCATCGACGACGTGATCGTCAGCTGGAAGGCCTCGCAGTGCAAGGGCGTGATCCTGTCCAAGATCGACGAGGCGGTGAAGCTGGCCCCGGCGCTGGACGCGCTGATCCGCCACAAGCTCAGGAACATCGGCGTGGCCAACGGCCAGCGCGTGCCCGAGGACTGGCACCGCCTGTCGGCCAACGCGCTCGTGCACCGCGCGCTCAAGGGCGGCGGCAGCGCGGCCTACCGGATGGATCCGCAGGACGTGCACCTCGTGTTCGCGCATGCCGGCATGAACACCTCGGCCGCCGCCGGCCTGCGTGTCTGACCAAGCCGGTCCTTTTCCGAAGATCGACCCCACGCCCGCATCGACATAGTCATCCCATGACCCGTCGCAGCTCTCCTCCCACCGACCAGGCCGACGGCCTGCGCCGCATGTTCGCATCCTCGCGGGCGGTGCTCGTTCCGGTGGTCGCGAACCCGCACGTGGAGCACCACGGCGCGGTGCTCGCGCGCCTGGCGGCCGTGTTCGCGGAACAGGGCCTGAACACGCTGGTCGTCGACGCCGCCGACACGGCGCCCGAGCCCGGCGAGCTCGCCTTCATCGACCTGGCCGCCTGCGTCGAGCCGCTCGCGCCCCAGCTCGCCTACCTCGCGGCACGCGGGCTGCCGATGCAGCACGTGGACACGCGCGGCTCCTGCGCGAGCTTCATCCCGCGCGTGACGAGCGTCGTCGCCGACATCGATGTCGTCGTCCTGCACGCCGAGGCGCGCGTGCTCGCCCGCATGCTGGGCCATCGCGAATCGCGCCCGGTGCTGCTGGCCGGCAGCGAAGGCGAGAGCATCACCCACGCCTACGCCGCGCTCAAGCTGCTCGTGCAGCGGCTGCAGGTCATGAGCTTCGACCTCGTCACGCCGACGATGCGCGGCCGCGGGCCGACGCCGGCGCAGGTCGTGGACCGGGTCGCGGACTGCGCCGACCGCTTCCTCGGCGCCGCGCTGCACGACTCCGCGGCGATCGATCCCGACCTCGCGTCGGGCGCGCCCGCCGGGCCCGACCTGATGCGCCTCGCGTGCGCGCAGCTCGCGCTCGCCGAAGGCGACGCCGACGGCATCCCGACGCTCACGCAGGCGCTCCCCGA
>DASVLN010000068.1:0-2157 GCA_036384855.1 Burkholderiaceae bacterium
CGTGGCCTCGACGAGGCGCTCGCCCGCCTCGGTCAGGCGCACGCTGCGCGTCGTGCGCCGCACCAGCGGCACGCCCGCGGCGCGCTCCAGCTCGGCGACGCGCTGGCTCATCGCCGCCTTGCTCAGACCCAGGCGCTGCGCCGCCGCGGTGAAGCTGCCGGCGCTGCGCAGCACGCCCAGGCCGTGGACGTGCGACCAGAGCGCCTCGATCTTGCGGGTGTCCATCGTGGTTGTTCCGTGATTCGATGTGACGATTGTTCACTCAAACGAACAGTGATTCCAGCCGGGCGGACTTCCCCCGCCGCGCCGCGATGCCTAGACTGGCGCGGTCGCATCGACCATTTCGCCAGGAGACAAACGCATGCCCACGCCTGCCGCCTTCACGTCCACCGCGCCCGTCGGCCATTTCATCGGCGGCGAGCGCGCGCTGCCGGCCGGGGCGCGCACGCAGGCCGTGTGGAACCCGGCCACGGGCGCGGTCGCGCGCCAGCTGCACCTGGGCACGGCCGCCGACGTGGACGCCGCCGTCGGTGCCGCCAGGCGGGCATTTCCGGCCTGGGCCGACACGCCCCCGCTGCGGCGCGCGCGCGTGCTCAACCAGTTCCTCGCGCTGCTGAACCAGCACAAGGACGAGCTCGCCGCGATGATCACCGCCGAGCACGGCAAGGTCTTCTCCGATGCGCAGGGCGAGGTGGCGCGCGGCATCGACGTCGTCGAGTTCGCCTGCGGCATCCCGCAGCTGCTCAAGGGCGACTACACCGAGCAGGTCTCCACGGGCATCGACAACTGGACGATGCGCCAGCCGCTGGGCGTCGTCGCCGGGGTGACGCCGTTCAACTTCCCGTTCATGGTGCCGTGCTGGATGTTCCCGGTCGCGATCGCCTGCGGCAACACCTTCGTGCTGAAGCCCAGCGAGCGCGACCCGAGCGCGAGCCTGTTCATCGCCGAGCTGCTGCAGCGCGCCGGCCTGCCCGACGGCGTCTTCAACGTCGTCCAGGGCGACAAGGTCGTCGTCGACGCGCTGCTCGCGCATCCGGACGTCCACGCGCTGTCCTTCGTCGGCTCGACCCCGATCGCGCAGTACATCTACGAGACCGGCGCCCGCCACGGCAAGCGGGTGCAGGCGCTGGGCGGCGCGAAGAACCACATGGTCGTCATGCCCGACGCCGACATCGACCAGGCCGTCGACGCGCTCGTCGGCGCGGCCTACGGCTCGGCGGGCGAGCGCTGCATGGCGATCTCGGTGGCGGTGCTGGTGGGCGACGTCGCCGACCGCCTCCTGCCCAAGCTCGCGCAGCGCGCGCGGTCGCTGGTCGTCGACAACGGCATGAACCCGGCCGCCGAGATGGGGCCGATCGTGACGAAGCAGGCGCTCGAGCGCATCGAGGGCTACATCGCGCTCGGCGTCGAGGAAGGCGCCACGCTGGTCGTCGACGGCCGCGGCCACCGGGTGCCGGGCCACGAGGACGGCTTCTTCACCGGCGGCACGCTGTTCGACCACGTGACGCCGCAGATGCGCATCTACAGGGAAGAGATCTTCGGCCCGGTGCTCGCCTGCGTGCGCATGCCCGACTTCGCGTCGGCCGTGGAGCTCGTCAACGCGCACGAGTTCGGCAACGGCGTGGCCTGCTTCACGAGCGACGGCAACGTCGCGCGCGAGTTCGCGCGCCGCATCCAGGTCGGCATGGTCGGCATCAACGTGCCGATCCCGGTGCCCATGGCCTGGCACGGCTTCGGCGGCTGGAAGAAAAGCCTGTTCGGCGACATGCACGCGTACGGCGAGGAAGGCGTGCGCTTCTACACGAAGCAGAAGAGCGTGATGCAGCGCTGGCCCGCCGGCATCGCCAAGGGCGCCGAATTCGCGATGCCCACGCACAGGTGAGGCCGCCATCGCGCTGGCGCGCGGGCTTGCGAGCTCGCGGCAAGCATCCCGCGAGCCGCTCCGGCGGGGTAGCGCCGGTGCCGCGGACGCGCGACATCTCCGGGTCGGCATGCTAGAACGGCGAACATGACCGCCGCGAAAGTCCTCCTCGTCACCGGCGCCAGCCGCGGCATCGGTGCGGCCTGCGCCGAGAAGGCCGCGGCGGCGGGCTGGGACGTCGCCGTCCACTTCAACCGCGACGCCCGGGCCGCCGCGCGCGTCGCCGACTCGGTGCG
>DASVLN010000069.1:0-1939 GCA_036384855.1 Burkholderiaceae bacterium
GTGCGAGCGCGATGCGCGCGGCGATCAGCGCGCGGTGCAGTCCCTGGCCTCGGGAGCCGGGATCGACCATCGCGGCCGACAGCAGCGCCACGCGGCCGGCGCGCTCGGGCGTCCAGCCGAGGTCGCGCGCGTAGTTGTCGAGGTCGCCGGCGGCCGGCCGGGTCACCGAGCCGTAGCCGACGAGGCGCTCTCCCGCGAACGCGCCCAGGCTCTCGCCGCGCGCGCCGAGGTGGTCGGACAGGAAGCGCTCCGGGCCGCCGAACAGCCGGAACAGGCCGGGATCGGGCAGCGCGCGCATCACCGCCGCGTGGAGCGCCAGCAGCGCGGGCAGATCGCGGGCGTCGAGCGCGCGCAGGTGGTGGCCGTGCGGCAGGGGTCGGGTCGTCATGAGGAAGGGGGCGTCTTGCCTGCGTCGCCGATCAGCTCGGCGTAGTTGAACATCTCCAGCGGCGGCAGCATGTCCAGGCGGCGCGCGACCCGCAGGTCGATCTGGAGCGAGAAACGCGTCAGGGTCTCGACCGGGATGCCCTGCGCGGGCGCCTGGCCCGACAGGATGCGCTCGGCCTTGTAGGCGGCGAACTGGCCGACGTTGTAGTAGCGGCTCACGAGGCCCAGCAGCGCGCCCGAGGCCATCAGCTGCTCGGTGGACGCGAACGCCGGCAGCCGCGCCTCCAGCGCCGCCGGCGCCACCACGGCGCGCGCCTGCGTGCCGAGGAAGGAATCGGGCGGCATGTACAGCCACTGCGCGCCCGCGGCCTGCAGCCCGTGCACGATGTCCGCGGCGCCGTTCGCGCCGGGCTGGCCGGCGGCGTCGACGCGGAAAGGCCGCGCCAGCACCTCGAAGCCGCGCCGCCGCCCGAGGGCCTGCAGCTCCCGCAGCACGGCCGCGGAATTGGGCTCGTTGGACGAGTACAGCATGCCCAGCCGCGCGAAAGGCCGGTAGCTCGCCATCGCCTGCACCTGCGCCTCCAGGCCGGCCATGTGGCTGACGCCGGTCACCGGGCGGCCGGGCGAGCGCAGGTCGCGCACGATGCCCGCGCCCACCGGCGACGCCACCAGGCTGAACACGATGGGGATGCCGCGCAGGTGGCGGCTCGCGTCGGCCTCGTCCCAGCGCCCCGCCACGCCCAGCGTGACGCCCGTGCCCCAGGTGTAGACGAGGTCGGGCCGCTCGCGGCGGATCTCGTCGACCAGCGCCGGCAGCCGCGACGGGTCGAGCGCGATGTCGCGCCAGGTGATCTCCACCGGCAGGCCGCGGGCGGCGAAGTAGTCGGCGAAGCCGCGTTCGACGTCGGTGCGGCCGCGGTAGGTGATCGCGTAGATGCGCCACGGGCGCGAGCCCGCGCGGCCGAGCGCAGGCGCGAGGGCGACGGCCAGCAGCTCGCGGCGGCGCATCATCGCGCGACCCTGCGCGCCAGCAGCGCGAAGCACAGCCCGCAGCCGAGGACGATCGTTGCCATCCCGACGAAGGCGGCGGCCGGACCGGCAAGCACCGCCAGGCCGCCCGCGACGAGCGGTCCGCAGGCGTTGCCCAGACGCTCGACCAGGCGGTAGGCGCCGAACACCGGGCCGCTGCCGTGGGCCTCGATCTCCGCGGCGCAGACCTGCGACAGCAGGCTGCTCTGCGCCGCGATCGACAGCCCCTGCCCCAGCCCCAGCAGCGCGGTGACGGCATAGACCGACGCCACGCCGCCGGCGCCCAGCAGCGCGAAGCCGCCGAGCGAGGACAGGCACAGCCCCGCGCCGACCAGGCGCGCGAGCGGCACGCCGCGCTCGACCCAGCGCGTGGCCTGCGGCAGCACCAGCACCAGCGCCACGGCGTACAGCATGATCGCGCGACCGGCGACCGAAGGCGACGCGTCGGCGCGGGCGACGAACACCGGCACGAGGTAGAAGCACGAGCCCGCCAGGATCAGCTTGGCCGGCAGCGCCGCCAGGC
>DASVLN010000070.1:0-1985 GCA_036384855.1 Burkholderiaceae bacterium
GCTGGCGCTCGCCCTGCACCCAGCGCTCGAGCTGCGAGAGCACCTCGCGGTCGAAGCCGCGGCCGCCGCCCTGGTAGGCGAAGGTCGCGTCGGTGAAGCGGTCGCACAGCACGAGCGCGCCGCGCGCGAGCGCGGGCTCGATCACGCGCATCAGGTGGTCGCGCCGCGCCGCGAAGACCAGCAGCGCCTCGCCGAGCGGATCCATCGCCTCGTGCAGGAACAGCTCGCGCAGCCGCTCGGCCAGCGGCGTGCCGCCCGGCTCGCGCGTGAGCACGACCTCGGCGCCGCGCGCGCGCGCCCAGGCGGCGAGCGCCTCGACGTGCGAGGACTTGCCGGCACCGTCGATCCCTTCGAAGGTGACGAAGCGGCCGCGGCGGGCGGGGTTGGCGGTGGTCGGAGTCAAGGCGATCGGGGGGCGGGCGGCGCGCGTCAGGTCACTTGTGCGATCCGCGCTGGTACTGGTTGACGGCCTGATTATGGGCGTTGAGCGTCTCGCTGAAGACGCTCGTGCCGTCGCCGCGCGAGACGAAGTACAGCGCCTTGGTAGGCTCGGGGCGCACCGCGGCGCGCAGCGCGTCGCGCCCGGGCAGCGCGATCGGCGTCGGCGGCAGCCCGGTGCGGGTGTAGCTGTTGTAGGGCGTGTCGGTCTGCAGGTCGACCTTGTGGATCGTGCCGTCGTAGCTCTGCCCGAGGCCGTAGATCACCGTCGGGTCGGACTGCAGCGGCATGCCGAGGCGCAGCCGGTTGGCGAACACGCCGGCGACCTTGCCGCGGTCGGCGGCGACGCCGGTCTCCTTCTCGACGACCGAGGCGAGCGTGAGCGCGGCGTCGGCGTCCTTCAGCGGCGAGTCCGGCGCACGCAGCGCCCAGGCGGCGGCGAGCTGGCGCTCCAGCGCCTCGTGCGCGCGCTTGAGCACGAGGAGGTCGCTGACGCCCTTGCTGTAGACATAGGTGTCGGGGAAGAAGCGCCCTTCCGCGGGCACGCCCGGCGCGCCGATCGCGGCCATCAGCTGGGCGTCGCTCATGCCGGCGGTCGTGTGCTTGAGGTCGGGCGCGGCGGCGAGCGCGGCGCGCATCTGGCGCACCGTCCAGCCGTCGATGATGTGGACGGATTCGAGCTGCTCGTCGCCGCGCACCATCTTGTCGAGCAGCGACCTCGGCGTCGCGCCGCGGTCGATGCGGTAGCTGCCGGCGCGGATGCGACGCGCGTCGCCCGACCAGCGGAACCACTCGTACAGCAGCTCGGGCGAGGTCTCGACGCCGGCGCCGTGCCACAGCCGCACGATCTCGCGCACGGGCGTGCCCGGCTCGATCGAGACCTCGACGTCGTCGTGCGCGAGGCGCAGCGGGCGGCCGAGCCACCACCCTGCGACGCCGGCGACGGCGGCGCACAGCACGGCGAGCAGGAGGACAAGGCGTTTGAGCATGGAGGCGAGGCGCGCCCCGCAGCCAGCGGCCGGGCGAGCCCCTGTTCGCGACGGGATCCGGGGGCGACATGATAATCGCGCCCATGACCGCTTCCGCCGCCTCCACCGGCTCCGCCGCCCCGTCCACCGACGCCCTGCCCGCCGGCCCGTCCGCCGTCCGCCTCTCCGACTGGGGCGTGATCCGTGCCCGCGGCGAGGACGCCGCGAGCTTTCTCAACGGCCAGCTGACGCAGGACATGGCCAGCCTCGAGCCCGGCCAGGCCCGCCTTGCCGGCTACTGCACGCCCAAGGGCCGGCTGCTCGCGAGCTTCGTGGCCTGGCGTCCCGCGGCCGACGAGATCCTGCTCGCCTGCAGCGCCGACCTGCTCGCGACGACCCTCAAGCGCCTGTCGATGTACGTGCTGCGCGCCAAGTGCAAGCTGACGGATGCGTCCGCCGAGCTCGCGCTATGGGGCGCGGTGATACCTGGTGCCGTATCCGCCGACGTACCGGCCGAACCGTGGAGCGCCGCGCCCGCGGGCGCCGGCACCGCGATCCGCCTGCCCGACGCCGGCGGCC
>DASVLN010000071.1:0-1805 GCA_036384855.1 Burkholderiaceae bacterium
CGCGAAGACGCCGGGCGAGCCGAGCGGCGAGCGGACGGTGGGCAGCATGGCGGCGTGGGGCGTCGACGCGCGGAAGTCGTCCGGGCGGCCTACTCGTAGCTCACGCCTTCGTGGACGAGGTGCAGCTCCTCCATCGCGACCTCGCCCCCGCCCTTGGCCGCGAGCGTCGGCCCGACCCACTTCTTGGGCTGCGCGTTGACGAGCCGGAAGGTCGCGACCGGGTTGCGCGCCTCGTCCAGCAGCGTGATCGTCACGCTGCGGCGGCCGTCGGCGCCCTCGCGGACATCCTTGATCCACTGGAACAGGTCCAGCGAGCCGATCAGGCCGCGCTTGAGCGTCACGTCGTCCTGCTTGAACGTGTTGGCGATCTTGTGGACGGTGCCGACGGGGTCGTTGCCGTTGCGGTACTCGGAATAGTTGATCTCGGTGCCCAGGCCCGAGACGTCGGAGAAACCGGCGATCACGCTGCTCTCGTCGCCGGTGCCCAGCGAGACGAGGTAGTTGAAGGCGCCGTAGGGGTTGTTGCGCGGGGTGGCCATGGCCATGTCCTCCGTTCGGGTTGCCGGATCAGGACTGGGAATCGGCCGTCCACTGGCCGATGCGGAAGATCACGAACTCCGCCGGCCGCACCGGCGCCACGCCGACGAGGCAGATCATCCGGCCGTTGTCGAGGTCGTTCTGCGTCATCGTCGTGCGGTCGCAGCGCACGAAGTAAGCCTGCTCGGGCTTGGCGCCGAGCAGCGCGCCGTCGCGCCACAGCACATACAGGAAGTCCTCGACCGAGCGCCTGACGCCGGCCCAGAGGCGCTCGTTGTTCGGCTCGAACACGGCCCACTGGGTGGCCTTGTCGATCGAGTGCTCCATGTAGATGAACAGCCGCCGCACGTTGACGTACTTCCACTCGGGGTCGGAGCTCATCGTGCGTGCGCCCCACACCCGGTTGCCGCGGCCCTCGAAGAATCGCAGGCAGTTCACGCCCTCGGGGTTGAGCACCTCGTTGCGCGCCTGGTTGATGTTGATCTCGAAGCGCGTGAGGCCGTTGACGACCTCGTTGGCGGGCGCCTTCTGCACGCCGCGCGCGATGTCGCTGCGTGCATAGATGCCGGTCACGAAGCCCGAGGGCGGCAGCAGCAGCTTGCGGGGCGGCACGCCGGGCACGGCGGGGTACAGCGGGTCGAGGATCTCGATCCACGGGTGATACAGGGCCCCGTATTCGGTGTCGAACTGGCCGCGGAAGTTGCGGATCTCCGTCATCGAGCTGTTGACCTTGGCGTCGACCACCGCGATGCGGTAGCGGCACTTCTCGGCGTGCGCCACGAGCGCCTGCGCCGCGGCGAAGATCGTGTCGTCGTCGGGCATCGCGCCGGCGTCGGGCAGGGCGACGATCGCGATGTCGTCGATCTCGCCGAGCGCTTCCAGGCCGGTGGCCTTGAGCGTGACGTCGTCGGGGTCGGCCTCGTCGCCCTGCAGCGCGTCGGGGCCGGGCAGTTCGCCGTCGGTGCCGCCGGACAGCCGCTTGTCCGCCGCCTGCAGGCCGATCGCGAGCGCCGCCGGGCTGAAGCCGTTCGGGTCGGGCGTCCATTCGAGCCACACCATCGCGTCCTCGTCCTCGGGGTCGTCCGCCTCGAGCACCTTGCCCACGTAGCGCTGCTGTTCCTGCCCGAGCGCGAGCTGGGAGTACGCGTCGACGCGGCCGCCCGGGCCGTGGACCAGCACCTTCATCTCGACCAGCGCGATCAGTGTGCCGGCCGCGACGGCCGCGGCGGCGCCGGTGGAGTCGAGGAAGGTCTGCCGGCCGTCGGCGT
>DASVLN010000072.1:0-3930 GCA_036384855.1 Burkholderiaceae bacterium
CCGGATGAAGCATCGCCCCCTGAAAGCCCGCAACTTCCGCAGCGCCGGCGAGGACGCCGCCAAGGCCCGGCCCCCGCGCCTGTACGACGGCCCCGAGAGCTCGTACCACCTCGCCTTCACCGACATCGACTTCCTGCTGACCGAGGAGCTGCGCCCGGTACGCGTGCAGCTGGAGCTGATGAAGCCCGAGCTCGTGCAGCACAAGCACCACATCGAGTCGACGATCGTGCTGTTCGGCAGCGCGCGCATCCTGCCGCCGGAGGCGGCCGAGGCCGCGCTCGCCGTGGTGCGCACGACGGGCGACGCGCAGGCGATCAAGCGCGCCGAGACCGGCCTCGACATGAGCCGCTACTACGCCGAGGCGCGCCGCTTCGCCACCATGGTGACGGCCGGCACCCGCCACCTCGCGACGCCGATCCACGTCGTCACCGGCGGCGGCCCGGGCATCATGGAGGCGGGCAACCGCGGCGCGCACGAGACCGGCGGCAAGAGCATCGGCCTGAACATCGTGCTGCCCCACGAGCAGCAGCCCAACCCGTACATCACGCCGGAGCTGTGCTTCCAGTTCCACTATTTCGCGCTGCGCAAGATGCACTTCCTGATGCGCTCGGTGGCGCTGGCGTGCTTCCCCGGCGGCTTCGGCACGCTCGACGAGCTGTTCGAGGTGCTCACGCTGATCCAGACCGGCAAGTCGCGCCCGCGCCCGATCCTGCTGTTCGGCAGCGCGTTCTGGAAGCGGCTGATCGACTTCGAGCTGCTCGTCGAGACCGGCATGATCAGCCCCGGCGACGTGAACCTGTTCAAGTTCGTCGAGACCGCCGAGGAAGGCTGGGCCGCATTGAAGGGCGCCTACGGCTTCGAGGGCGCCGAGGACGTGAGCGTCTGATCCGCCGATGCGGCCGGGTGGAGGAATGTCGCCTGCCCCGGGCTCCTACCGAATGATTCGCACCTGCGCAGCACGGAGAATCGCGCCATGACCAAAGTCTCCCTCATCGGCGCACCGACCGACATCGGTGCAGGCGCCCGCGGCGCCAGCATGGGCCCGGAAGCGATGCGCGTCGCGCAGATCCAGCCGACGCTGGAATCGCACGGCATCGAGGTCGTCGATCGCGGCAACCTGAGCGGCCCGGCCAACCCGTGGCAACCGCCGGTGGACGGCTTCCGTCACCTGGGCGAGGTCGCGGCCTGGAACCGCGCCGTGCACGACGCCGTCCACGCGGAGCTCGGGCTCGGCCGCCTGCCCATCCTGCTGGGCGGCGACCACTGCCTGGGCATCGGCTCGATCAGCGCCGTCGCGCGCCATTGCCGCGAGACGGGCAAGAAGATGCGCGTGCTCTGGCTGGACGCCCACGCCGACTTCAACACCCACGTCCTCACGCCCAGCGGCAACATCCACGGCATGCCGGTGGCCTGCCTGTGCGGCCACGGCCCGCAGGAGCTGATCGAGATCGGCGGCCACGTGCCCGCCATCAACCCGAAGTGGATCCGCCAGATCGGGATCCGCAGCGTCGACCCGGGCGAGAAGAAGTTCGTCCACGAGATGGGCCTCGAGGTGTTCGACATGCGCTACATCGACGAGATGGGCATGCGCCACACGATGGAGCTCGCGCTCGCCACGCTGGACGACAACACGCACCTGCACGTGAGCTTCGACGTCGACTTCCTCGACCCGCAGATCGCCCCCGGCGTCGGCACCACCATCCCCGGCGGTCCGACCTACCGCGAGGCGCAGCTGTGCATGGAGATGATCGCCGACACCGGCCGCCTCGCGTCGCTCGACGTGATGGAGCTGAACCCGGCGCTGGACGTGCGCAACCAGACGGCCGTGCTCGCGGTCGACCTGATCGAGAGCCTGTTCGGCAAGAGCACGCTGATGCGCAAGTGACTTTGGTCGCGCGGGACGCGGGTTTTCGCTGACCGCGCCGATGTCCCGCCGACGGCCCGGCGACGCATACTCGCCCGGGTAACGTGGACGAGGAGCGGGCGCATGAGGCTGGCACGCGGGATCCGTCGCAGGGCCGGTCGGGCCGCGCGCGGGCTTGCGCGCATCCTCGCTCGGGCCATCGTGCGGACGCTTGCGCGGACGCCCGCGGCCGCGCTGGCGCTTCTCGGCGCGCTGGCCCTGGTGCCCTCGACGCCGGCGCTCGCGGCCGCGCTGCGCGTCGCCAGCGCGTTCGACCCGCAGACGATGGATCCGCACAGCCTCGCGCTGGAGTACCACACGCGGGTCGTCTTCCAGGTCTACGAGCCGCTCGTCGGCCACGACCGCAACTACCGCCTCGCGCCCGTGCTGGCCACGCGCTGGGAGCAGCGCGACCCGCGCACCTGGCGCTTCCACCTGCGGCCGGGCGTGCGCTTCCACGACGGCAGCCCGTTCACGGCCGACGACGCGGTGTTCTCGATCGAGCGCGCGCTGGCGCCGCCGTCGCAGCGCCAGTTCGTGCTCAAGGGCGTCACGGGCGTGCGCAAGGTCGACCCGCTGACGATCGACATCCTGCTCGCCGAGCCCGATGCCGTGCTGCCGCACAAGCTCGTGCTGGTCGCCATGATGTGCAAGTCGTGGGCGGTCGCGCACCACGTCGAGCGCGCGCAGGACTACAACGCGCGTCAGGAGACCTTCGCCGTGCGCAACGCCAACGGCACCGGCGCCTACCGCCTCGTGCGCTACGAGCCCGACGTGCGCACCGTGCTCGAGGCCTTCCCGCAGTGGTGGAACCGCGCGGCGGCGGACAACGGCAACGTCGACCAGGCGAGCTTCGTGACGATCCGCTCGGACGCGACGCGGCTTGCGGCGCTGCACTCGGGCGAGGTCGACCTCGTGCTCGACCCGCCGTACCAGGACGTCGACCGCCTGCGGCGCGATCCCGCCCTGCGCGTGACCGAGATCGGCGACATCGCCACCGAGTACCTCAGCTTCGACCAGCACAGCGCCGCGCTGCCCGGCGTCCCGCCCGGGCCGGACGGCAAGCCGCGCAACCCCTTCCGCGACCTGCGCGTGCGCCAGGCTGTCTACCACGCGGTCAACGTCGACCTCGTGATCGAGAAGGTGCTGCGCGGCCTGGCCATCCCGACCGGGGCGCTGCTGGCCCCCATGATCGACGACGAGGAGCCCTCCGCGCGCGCGCCCGCGCGGCTGCGCTACGACCCGGTCGCCGCGCGCGCGCTGCTGCGCGAGGCCGGCTACCCGGACGGCTTCGACGTGACGATGGAATGCGTGAACGTCGCGTTCCGCGAGCACGTCTGCCAGGCGATCGCGGCGATGCTGACGCAGGTGGGCATCCGGGTGAGCCTGCACACGTCGCCGAGCGCGCAGTTCTTCCCCATGATCACGCAGGGCAAGGTGAGCCTGGCGGAGATCGGCTTCACCGGCAACGCGGGGGACGCCTGGCAGAACCTGAACGGCCTCGTCCACACCTGGGACGCCAAGGGCGGCGGCACCTTCAACGGCGGGCGCTACTCGAACGCCGCGCTCGACGCGCTGATCGACACGCTGCGGGTGGAGCCCGACCCGCGCCGCCGCCACGAGCTCGTGGAGCGTGCGCAGGCGATGGCCCAGGACGACGTCGCCTACGTGCCGCTGTACCAGCGCAAGCTGGCCTGGGCGATGCAGCGCCGGGTGCATGTCGTGATGTCACCGGACGACACGCTCGCCGTGCGTTGGACGACCGCCGACCGGCCTTCGCCGTGAAGCGCGTCACGCTTGTGCGCAATCTCGCGTGACAGCGGTGACCGGAGGTGCGCGCAGGCCCCTCTCGGGAACGCGGAATGCCAACTCTTCCGCACGCTGTCACCGCCTTTCCGAGAACGACGAGACGCCCGGCCCATGGACATGCCAACCATCCGCCGCCGCCCGCTGGACGCCCTGCTGCGGCTCGTGGCGCTCGCGCCGGCGCTGGCCGCGGTCGGCGTCGCGCTCGGCGCGGCGCTGCT
>DASVLN010000073.1:0-3981 GCA_036384855.1 Burkholderiaceae bacterium
CTTGCGCGCCGGGCGCGACTTGGCGGCCGGACGGCCGCCCGCGGCGCGGCGGCGGCCGGGCTTGCCGTCGAGGCCGAGGTCGGCCGCGGTGAGCTCGTAGACGCTGATCGCTTCCTTGATCTTGGCGATCACGTCGTCGACTTCCTTGCGCTTGAGCTTGTCGGCCTCGCGTTGCAGCGTTTCGATCTGCTTCTGGATCTGGACGTAGGTCTTGGTCATCGTGGAGGTCTTTGGAGGCTTGTTATCGGAATTGGTCTTGCAGTTCCTCCCAACCGGTTCCGCCCTCCGGCAGTCGACGATGTCGCTGCCACGATCGGAATCCGACGGCATTCTTCGGCGTGCCGCTGGAGCGCGAACTTATCACGACTCGGCCGTCAATTCCGGGTTTCCTGGAAATAGATCGCGAAAATCGAATCGCGCGGCCGGATTCCGAACGACCGGCGCGACGAATTGAATTCGAATTGGCATGCGCGACGCATGCGCCCGATCGCGCGCTCCGGTCGCGATCGATCGCGAATTGCCATCGGCTTTGCCGACGGACTGGCACGTCCGCGCCGGGATTGCGGCCGGATGCGGACGCCGCGCACGCCGCAATTGGCCCGGACGACGTCCGCGTGCGGGCGCCGGCCGCGGGCCGGACATGCAAGCGGGATCACGGCAGCCGCGAGGGCCGCGGGGATCCCGCATCCTGGTTGGCCGGGCGGGACCGGCGTGGCGCCGGCCCGCGTCCGCCGCGTCACAAGTGGCCGGTCAGCAGCATGATCAGCAGGATCACGACCAGCAGGCCGAGGACGCCGCTGGGCGCGTAGCCCCAGCCGCGGCTGTAGGGCCAGGCCGGGATGGCGCCGAGCAGGAACAGGACGAGAACGATCAGGAGAATGGTGCCAAGTGTCATGATGGGTTGCTCCTCGCGGGTGGTTGGTCGCCCGGGCCGGGGAGCCCACGGCGTGTGTGCCTGCCTTCCAGCAATTCCCGGACCCTGCGCCCGCCGGATGCGAGCTTTCCCTCATCCGCACGGATGGCCCGGGCATCCCCGCGCGGTGGAGAATGACCCGATCACACAGGAGACCCGCCGCATGGACGCCACCGCGAACGTCACCCCCGGCCACTACAGCTCCGAGGAGAAGCGCCGGCGCATCTTCGCGATCATGGCGGCCTCCTCGGGCAACCTGGTGGAGTGGTTCGACTTCTACATCTACGCATTCACGGCGATCTATTTCGCGCCGGCGTTCTTCCCCAAGTCGAACGACACCGTGCAGCTGCTGCAGGCGGCGGCGGTGTTCGCGATCGGCTTCCTCATGCGGCCCATCGGGGGATGGCTGTTCGGCAAGATCGCCGACCGCCGCGGCCGCAAGACCTCGCTGGTGATCTCGGTGGTGCTGATGTGCGCGGGTTCGCTGCTCGTCGCCTGCCTGCCGCCGTACGCGGAGATCGGACTGGCCGCGCCGGCGCTGCTGCTGCTCGCGCGCATGGTGCAGGGCCTGTCGGTCGGCGGCGAGTACGGCGCCACGGCGACCTACCTGAGCGAGGTGGCGCTGCGCGGCCAGCGCGGCTTCCTGTCCTCGTTCCAGTACGTCACGCTGATCGGCGGCCAGCTGCTGGCCGTGCTCGTGGTCTTCCTGCTGCAGCGCTTCCTCGACGACGCCGCGCTGAAGGCCTGGGGCTGGCGCGTGCCGTTCGTGATCGGCGCGATCACCGCGGTCGTCGCCCTGCTGCTGCGCCGCACGCTGCACGAGACGGCGTCGCAGGCCGCGCTCGAGAGCCGCGAAGCCGGCAGCTTCGGCTACATCCTGCGCAACCACCTCGGCGCCTTCCTCACCGTCGTGGGCTACACGGCGGGCGGCTCGCTGATCTTCTACACGTACACGACCTACATGCAGAAGTACCTGATCACGACCGCGCACATGCCCAAGACGACCGCGACGACGATCTCGCTCGTGACGCTGTTCGCCTACATGTGCATGCAGCCGCTGTTCGGCGCGCTGTCCGACCGCATCGGGCGCCGGCACTCGATGATGATGTTCGGCGCGCTGGGCGCGCTCTGCACCGTGCCGCTGATGACGGCCATCGGCTCCGCGACCTCGCCGGTCGTCGCCGGCGTGCTGATCACGGCGGCGCTGGCGATCGTCAGCCTGTACACCTCGGTCGCGGCGATCGTGAAGGCGGAGATGTTCCCGCCCGAGGTGCGCGCCCTGGGCGTCGGCGTGGGCTACGCGATCTCGAACGCGATCTTCGGCGGCTCGGCGGAATACGTCGCGCTGCAGCTGAAGGATCTCCACATGGAGTCGGCCTTCTTCTGGTACGTGACGGCGATGATGGTGGTCACCTTCCTGGTCAGCCTGCGCCTGCCGCGCGTCGCGAGCTACCTGAGCAGCGACCATTGAGCCCCGGCCGCGGCGGATGCGCCGCCGCGGCCGGGTGGTTCAGGTCTTCTTGACGAACACGTTGCACCAGCCCTTGGCGGCGACCAGCTTGCCGCCGTAGATCGGGCACGGCCCCGAGGCGGAGCCGGCCGCGCCCTGGTACAGCGCACAGCCGGCGCACGACTGCCCGGGGGCGTACTTCGGCCACTTGGCGCGGTCGACATGCGTGGCGTCCGGGACGTAGCCCTGGGCGACGGCGGCGGGATCCTTGGGGTCGACGAGCGCGGGCGCGGCGGCGCGGACGAGGCCGGCCGCGCCCGCCAGCGGCAGGAGCGCGAGGAGATGGCGACGGGAAGGCATGGGCTGATCGGCAGGTTGCGGCGACGCCCGATTGTGCGGCCGGCACGCGCGTTCCCGAGCCCCGCACTCGGGCATGCCGCGTGCTCGGCCGCGACGGCTGCTCGACCGTGGCGGGATCCCCCCGATTGGCGATTCCGACCGCCCCCCGGCCCGTGATTGAATAGCAGCCGCGTTGCCGGACCGGGTGGGCCCGGCACGCGAGGACACGGCCGCCGCCGGAGCCCGGGCGCTCCGCGGATCCCGGGGGGACGGCCGCACGACAGACGACACGCCCACCCGCGGAGCCCTCCTCATGACCTCGACGCTTCGATTCCTCCGACAACCGCTGGTCGCCAGCCTGCCGCTGGCCGCCCTCGTGCTCGCCGGCTGCCAGACCGACCCGAACACCGGGGCGCAGTCCATCGCCGGCGTCAAGGTGAGCGACGACCCGTGCGCAAAGACGGCGACGGTCGTCGGCGGCGTGATCGGCGCCGTCACGGGCGCCGTGGTGGCGTCGCAGCTCAGCAAGTCGACGGACGCCAAGGTGGTCGGCGGCGTCGCGGGCGCGGGCATCGGCGCGGCCATCGGCTACAACATGGACCAGCGGCGCTGCAAGCTCTTCGCGCTCGCCAAGGAACACAACGCCGAGATCAACATCGCCCCGGTCGTCGTACCCAAGGGCGCGCTGCCGCCGGCCGTCGCGGTGGCCGCGGTCGACAAGGCCGGCACCGCCGAATCGCGCACCACCTCGGCGACGCCGTTCGCCCCTGGCAACGACACCGCCACCAGCGGGCTGTCGGTCACGCTGCGCGACTCGGGCCACCAGTTCTCCCCCGGCTCGGACAAGCTCACGCCCGACGCCGATGCGCTGTTCCGCCAGATCGCCGACCAGTACTCGTACGCGAAGCAGCAGGCCAAGCTGGGACCGACCTCGACCGACGACGACCGCGCCGCCGTCGAGACGCTGCGCACCAAGCGCATCCTGCTGGTGGGCCACACGGACGACACGGGCAACTCCACGGACAACGCGAACCTCTCCGAGCGCCGCGCCGAGGCCGTCGCCCGGGTGTTCCAGCAGGAGGGCGTGCCGGCCACGAACCTCTACTTCCAGGGCGCCGGCGAGACGCTGCCGATCGCCGACAACCGCACCGAGGAAGGCCGGGCGCAGAACCGGCGCGTGGAGATCGTCGACGTCACCGACGACGCGTCGTTCCACAAGTTCCTCGCGACGCGCCACCAGTCGCTGCAGTACTACCGCGCCGCCGGCACGACGGAGACC
>DASVLN010000074.1:0-2964 GCA_036384855.1 Burkholderiaceae bacterium
GGCGCTGCTGGCCGGCGAGGCGGCGGTCGCCGGCTGAGCCCGCCGCCCGCGCGCGCGGGCGTGCGCCAGAATGGGCGCTTCCGACATCCCACGGGAGCGCGACCATGACCCACCTGGCACCGGGCGACGAGGTCTTCGAGGGCGGCTGCGATTGCCGCGCGGTGCGCTACCGGCTGCTCGCGCGGCCGCTGTTCGTGCACTGCTGCCACTGCCGCTGGTGCCAGCGCGAGACGGGCAGCGCGTTCGTGATCAACGCGCTGATCGAGTCGGGGCACCTGGACGTCACCGACGGCGAGGCGGATCTCGTCGATACGCCGTCGGCGAGCGGCAGCGGCCAGGTCATCGCGCGCTGCCCGCGCTGCCGCATCGCCTTGTGGAGCCACTACGCGGGCGCGGGCACGCGGCTGGCGTTCGTGCGCGTGGGCACCCTCGACGATCCCGACCGCTTCCCGCCCGACATCCACATCCACACCTCGAGCAAGCAGCCGTGGGTGCTGCTGCCGCCGGGCGTGCCGGCGGTGCCCGAGTACTACCGCGCGTCCGAGATGTGGCCGGCCGCGTCGCTCGAGCGGCGCCGGGCGCTGTTCCCGCCGCAGGCTTGAGCGGGCGGCCGTCGCGCGTTCAGGCCGCCTTGCGGGTCATCGCGTCGACCGCGGCGACGGCCTCGCGCACGTCGACGCGGTGCAGCTGGCGATACCACTTCAGCGCGACCACGCGCTCGCCCGACAAGGCCAGGCGGCGGATGTCGTCGTCGGTGCAGTAGTCGGGCATCGCGGGCGCCTCGCGCGACAGGCGCTGGACGACGTAGCCAGCCACGAGGAACACCGCGAGCACGGCAAGTCCCGCGACGATGGTGGTCATGATAGGGTCCCCGGTATAGGTGACGATCACGTTGCCACGATTGTGGAACCGGCGTGTGACGGCCGTCATGGCCCCTTTGGGGGAAGCGTTGCCGACGGGCCACGCCGCGCGCGCGCATGAAAAAGGCCCCCGCAGGGGCCCTCGCCGGGAGCGAGCCGCGCGCTGCAGCGCAGGGCTTCGCCGGAGCAAGCTCCGCTTCAGGGATACAGGCCGCGTTCCTCGCGCGCGATCAGGATCCGCTCGCACGCGACCGCGAAGGTCGCGGTGCGCAGCGTGATCTTGTGGCGGTCGGCCGTCTCCCAGATCTTCTTGAGCGCGTCGACCATGATCTTGTCCAGGCGGACGTTGATCTCGTCCTCGCTCCAGAAGAAGCTCGAGAAGTCCTGCACCCACTCGAAGTACGAGACCGTCACGCCGCCGGCGTTGCAGATCACGTCGGGCACGACGAGCACGCCGCGATCCTTCAGCACGTCATCGGCCGCCGGCACGGTCGGGCCGTTCGCGCCCTCGAGCACGAGCTTGGCCTTGATGCGGTTGGCGCGGTCGACCGTGACCTGGCCTTCCAGCGCGGCCGGGATCAGGATCTCGCACGGCACGTCCCAGAACTCCTCGTTCTTCATCGAGTCCGCGCCCGCGAACCCGGCGACGCCCCCCGTCTTGTGGACGTGCGGCATCAGGTCGGCCATGTCGAAGCCGTTCGGGTTGACGATGGTGCCGGTGTGGTCCTGGGCGGCCACGATCTTGGCGCCGGCCTGCGCGAACAGCTCGGCCGCGGAGGAGCCGACGTTGCCGAAGCCCTGCACGGCCACGCGCGCCCCGTTGAGGTCGAGGCCGATGCGGCGGGCGGCTTCGCGGCCGGTGACGAACACGCCACGGCCCGTGGCCTTGACGCGGCCGGCCGAGCCGCCCAGGTGGATCGGCTTGCCCGTGACGACGCCGGTCGCGGTCGCGCCGATGTTCATCGAGTACGTGTCCATCATCCAGGCCATGATCTGGCCGTTGGTGTTCACGTCCGGCGCCGGGATGTCCTGCTGCGGGCCGATGATCAGGCCGATCTCGCTCGTGTAGCGGCGCGTCATCCGCTCGAGTTCCTTCGTCGACAGCTTCTTCGGATCGACGCGGATGCCGCCCTTGGCGCCGCCGTAGGGCAGGTTCACGGCCGCGTTCTTGACCGTCATCCACGCCGACAGCGCCATCACTTCTTCCAGCGTGACGTCGGGGTGGTAGCGCACGCCGCCCTTGCCGGGACCGCGCGACAGGTTGTGCTGCACGCGGAAGCCTTCGAAGTGGGCGACCGTGCCGTTGTCGAGCTCGATGGGCACGTCCACGATCAGCGCGCGCTTCGGGCGCTTCAGCGTCTCCGCCCAGCGGCTCAGCTTGCCGAGGTACGGGATCACGCGGTCGACCTGGGACAGGTAGGTGCCCCACGGGCTGTCATCGGTCGGGGAGACGTACGACAGGTTGCTCATGTCGGATTTCCTTGGTGGATGAGTGGCGGTTCGCGGGCCGCTTCGCCTCGTGAGCGCGGGCCCCGCGACGTCCATGGCGCGGGTCGGATCGATCGGATCAGCACCCCCGCGCCGGGAGTGGTGCGCACTGTAGGCCGGACCGCACCGAATTAGTCACCGAGGCCCATGCAAGTTTTGCATGATGGCTGCTCGTCGGTTTCATGCCGGTTACGGCAGGCGCGGGTCCTACACTCGAACGATGATGAACCCGAACCCTCCCGACGCCAAGCCCGTGCCCGCCGCGACGCCCGGTGCGCCCTCCGCGGCGCCGCGGCTCGCCTTCGTCGGCGGCGGCAACATGGCCAGCGCGATCCTCGGCGGCCTGCTCGCGGCCGGGCACCCGCGCGAGCGCGTGGTGGTGGTCGAGCCCCACGCGCCACAAGCCGACCTGGTCCGTGAGAAATTTGGCGTCCGCGTGGACGCCGTCGGCGGCGACGCGCTCGCCGGTTCGGAGATCGTCGTCTGGGCCGTCAAGCCGCAGGTCTTCGCGCAGGCCGCGGCGCCGTGCAGGCCCTTCGTCGGCGGCGCGCTGCAGCTGTCGGTGATGGCGGGCATCCGCAGCGACGCCATCGCGCGCGCCACCGGGGCCGAGCGC
>DASVLN010000075.1:0-7274 GCA_036384855.1 Burkholderiaceae bacterium
GCCCGCCTCGGCCTGCAGCCGCGCGCGCGCGCCCACGAGCGCGACCCAGCGATCCGCGCCCAGGCGCGAGGGATGGTCGTAGCCGTTGACGACCCCCGCCTCCGCGGCCGCGGACACGACCCAGCGCGGGACGACGTCCCACATCTCCATCTGCTCCTCGACGCGGCGGCGCACGGCCTCGCCGGCGACGACGCAGCCGAGCATCTGCGCCGGCGGCGCGAGCGCGGCCCAGTCGGTCTCGGCCAGCTGGTCGATGGTCTCGAGGAAGACGGCGCCGTGCAAGGACGGCTGCCGGCCGGGGGCGGCGTGGTCGTACAGCGCCCATTTCAGGCGCGTGTTGCCGATGTCGATGGCGAGGAAGCTCACAGTGCGCGAGCGTAGCAGGCCGGGCCCGGGAAGCCGAAATTGACGTTTACGTAAACGTCAATTGTGCCCGATACTCCAGGTTTCGCGCGCGCAACCCGCCGCCTCATCGCCGCCCACCCGCCGGAACTCGCCATGACCGACCTCTCCGCACAGTACAAGGCGCTCGCTGCCTATCGTCCCACCCACAAGGTGCGCTTCGTCACCGCGGCCAGCCTGTTCGACGGCCACGATGCCGCGATCAACATCATGCGCCGCATCCTGCAGGGCATGGGCGCCGAGGTGGTGCACCTGGGTCACAACCGCTCGGTCGACGAGGTCGTCACCGCGGCGCTGCAGGAGGACGCGCAGGGCATCGCCGTCAGCAGCTACCAGGGCGGCCACAACGAGTACTTCGCCTACATGGTCGACCTGCTGCGCCAGCGCGGCGGCGAGCACATCAAGGTCTTCGGCGGCGGCGGCGGCGTGATCGTGCCGGCGGAGATCCGCGCGCTGGCCGACAAGGGCGTGCGCATCTTCAGCCCCGAGGACGGGCAGCGCATGGGCCTGCAGGGCATGATCGGCGAGATGGTGATGGCCTGCGACGTCGACCTCTCGGCGTACGCGCCGACCGATCTCGCCGGCCTGGCCGGCCACACCGAGGCCGCGTGGCGGCGCCTGGCGCAGCTCATCACGGCGATCGAGAACAAGGGGCTGCCCGAGGAACGCGTCGCGGCCGTGCGCGAGGCCGCCAAGGCGGTGAAGACGCCCGTCCTCGGCATCACCGGCACCGGCGGCGCGGGCAAGTCCTCGCTGACCGACGAACTGATCCGCCGCATCCGCCTCGACCAGGGCGACCGCCTGCACATCGCCGTCATCTCGATCGACCCGAGCCGGCGCAAGAGCGGCGGCGCGCTGCTGGGCGACCGCATCCGCATGAACGCGATCGCGCCGTGGAACCAGAACGCGCGCCGACCCGCCGGGCCGCCCCAAGGGTCGGCAGCCCCCTCGGGGGGCAGCGGCGCCGCGCAAGCGGCCAGCGTGGGGGCTCGTGTCTACATGCGCTCGCTGGCCACGCGCGACGCCGGCAGCGAGATCAGCGAAGCCCTGCCCGACGTGCTCGCCGCGACCAAGCTCGCGGGCTTCGACCTCATCATCGTCGAGACCTCCGGCATCGGCCAGGGCGACGCCGCGATCGTGCCCCTCGTCGACGTGCCGATGTACGTGATGACGCCCGAGTTCGGCGCCGCGAGCCAGCTCGAGAAGATCGACATGCTGGACTTCGCCGAGTTCGTCGCGATCAACAAGTTCGACCGCAAGGGCGCGGCCGACGCGCTGCGCGACGTCGCCAAGCAGGTGCAGCGCAACCGCGAGGCGTTCTCCACGCCGCCGGACCGCATGCCCGTCTTCGGCACGATGGCCAGCCGGTTCAACGACGACGGCGTCACCGCGCTGTACCAGGCGCTCAAGCCGCGCCTGGCCGAGCTCGGCCTGCGCCTGGACGAGGGCATCCTGCCCGTGGTCGACACGCGCCACAGCACGCACCAGGTGCCCATCGTGCCGGCCGCGCGCACGCGCTACCTCGCCGAGATCGCCGACAGCGTGCGCGGCTACAAGCGCAACGCGCGCGCGCAAGCGACGCTCGCGCGCGAGGTGCAACAGCTGCGCGGGACGGCCCGCATGCTGCGCGAGGCGGACGCCGACAAGGCCGACGCGCACGCGGCCGTCGTCGCGCTCGCCGAGCAGCGCGAAGGCCGCCTGGCGCCCGACGCGCGCAAGCTGCTGGCGATGTGGCCCGACATGCGCAAGGCCTATGCGGGCGACGAGTACGTCGTGAAGATCCGCGACAAGGAGATCCGCACCAACCTCGTCCACACGACGCTCGCGGGCACGAAGATCCGCAAGGTCGTGCTGCCGCAGTTCGAGGACCACGGCGAGATCCTCAAATGGCTGATGCTGGACAACGTGCCGGGCAGCTTCCCGTACACCGCGGGCGTGTTCGCGTTCAAGCGCGAGGGCGAGGATCCGACCCGCATGTTCGCCGGCGAGGGCGACGCCTTCCGCACCAACCGCCGCTTCAAGCTCGTCTCCGAAGGCATGCCGGCCAAGCGGCTGTCGACGGCGTTCGACTCGGTCACGCTGTACGGCGCCGACCCCGCGCCGCGCCCGGACATCTACGGCAAGGTGGGCAACTCCGGGGTCTCGATCGCGACGCTGGAGGACATGAAGGTGCTGTACTCGGGCTTCGACCTGTGCAGCCCGACGACCTCGGTGTCGATGACGATCAACGGCCCCGCGCCGACGATCCTCGCGATGTTCATGAACACCGCGATCGACCAGAACCTCGAGAAGTTCCAGGCGGACAACGGCCGCGAGCCGACCGCCGACGAGGCCGCGAAGATCAGGGACTGGGTGCTCGCCAACGTGCGCGGCACGGTGCAGGCCGACATCCTGAAGGAGGACCAGGGCCAGAACACCTGCATCTTCTCGACCGAGTTCTCGCTGAAGGTGATGGGCGACATCGCCGAGTACTTCGTGCACCACAACGTGCGCAATTTCTACTCGGTGTCGATCTCGGGCTACCACATCGCCGAGGCGGGCGCGAACCCGATCTCGCAGCTCGCGTTCACGCTGTCGAACGGCTTCACGTTCGTCGAGGCCTACCTCGCGCGCGGCATGCACATCGACGACTTCGCGCCCAACCTGTCTTTCTTCTTCTCGAACGGCATGGACCCGGAGTACACGGTGCTGGGCCGCGTCGCGCGCCGCATCTGGGCCGTCGCGATGCGCGACAAGTACGGCGCCAACGAGCGCTCGCAGAAGCTGAAGTACCACGTGCAGACCTCGGGCCGCTCGCTGCACGCGCAGGAGATCCAGTTCAACGACATCCGCACGACGCTGCAGGCGCTGATCGCGATCTACGACAACTGCAACTCGCTGCACACCAACGCCTTCGACGAGGCGATCACGACGCCGACCGAGGACTCCGTGCGCCGCGCGATGGCGATCCAGCTGATCATCAACCGCGAATGGGGGCTGGCCAAGAACGAGAACCCGAACCAGGGCGCCTTCGTCATCGAGGAGCTCACCGAGCTCGTCGAGGAGGCGGTGCTCGCCGAGTTCGAGAAGATCGCCGAGCGCGGCGGCGTCCTGGGCGCGATGGAGACCGGCTACCAGCGCGGCAAGATCCAGGAGGAGTCGATGCACTACGAGATGCTCAAGCACACGGGCGAGTACCCGATCATCGGCGTCAACACCTTCCGCAATCCGCACGAGACCGTGCCGGAATCGATCGAGCTCGCGCGGTCGACGGACGACGAGAAGCAGAGCCAACTCCGTCGCCTGGCCGAGTTCCACGCTGCCCATGCCGCCGAATCGCCTGCGATGCTGGCGCGCCTGCAGCAGGCCGTGATCGAGAACCGCAACGTGTTCGAGGTGCTGATGGACGCGGTGCGCGTGTGCTCGCTGGGGCAGATCACCGGGGCGCTGTTCGAGGTGGGTGGCCAGTACCGGCGCAGCATGTGAGGGGTATCATCCAGGCATGATCAAAGTCGCCATCGTCACCACCTTGCGCGCGAAGTCCGGCGACCGTGCGTACTGGCTGAGCCGTCCGATGGCGGAACGCATCGCGGCGGTGGAAAAGCTCCGTCGCCAGCACGCCGGCGGCGGTTCCGATGTTGAACAAGGACTTCAAAGAGTTTGTCGAGTTGCTCGACTCCACGAACGTTGAGTACCTGCTCGTCGGCGGCTATGCGCTGGCGGTGCACGGCCATCCCCGCTACACGGGCACATCGACTTCTGGGTAAATCCAACGTCGGAAAACGCGGAGCGGCTCATGCGAGCGCTGTCCGCCTTCGGCTTCGGCGGCCTGGGCCTGACCCGCGACGATTTCATGCGACCCGATGCGGTTGTCCAGCTGGGCTATCCGCCTGCACGCATCGACCTGCTCACCGCGATCGACGGCGTGTCGTTCGACGCCTGCTACGCGCGGCGGCGGCGCCTCGCGGTGGATGGCGTCGAACTCAGCCTGATCGATGTCGACGATCTGCGAGCGAACAAGCGAGCTTTCGGCCGCTCGAAGGACCTCGCGGATCTCGAAGCGCTCGACGCCGCACCCGACAACCTGGCGGACGATTGACCGCAGCGCTGTCGCAGGCAGGCGACTGCGGGCGCTACCGAAACCTCGCCGGCCGCCGGAGGCGGTAAGCTCCGCATCCATGAACCTCCTCCTCGCCGAAGACGACGCCATCCTGGCGGACGCGCTGACGGAGCAGCTGCGCCACGCCGGCTTCGAGACGGAGCATGCGCCCAACGGCGCCGTCGCCGAATTCCTGCTGCTGAAGCAGTCGTGGGACCTGTGCATCCTCGACCTCGGGCTGCCCATGGTCGACGGCCTGACCGTGCTGCAGCGGGTGCGGCAGAGGAAGCCCGAGCTGCCGGTGCTGGTGCTGACGGCGCTGGACGACCTGCCCAGCCGCGTCGCCGGCCTGAACGCCGGCGCGGACGACTACCTCACCAAGCCGTTCGACTTCCCCGAGCTCGAGGCGCGGCTGCGCGCGCTGCTGCGGCGCAGCCAGTCCTCGCCGGTGGCCAACGCGTCGATGGCGATGGGCTCGCTCGTCTTCGAGCGCGACTCGCGCCGGGCGAGCATCGACGGCGCGCCGCTGGAGCTGAGCCCGCGCGAATGGACGTTGCTCGACCTGCTGCTGACGCGCCGCGACCGCGTCGTCACGAAGGAGGAGGTCGCCCAGGCCTGGAGCAGCGAGCGCGCCGAGCCCGGCGGCAACAACTCCATCGAGGTCTACATCCATCGCGTGCGGCGCAAGCTCGAAGGCTCCGGCCTGAGCATCCGCACGGTGCGCGGCCTCGGCTACCTGCTCGAGGCCCTGCGGCCGGCGTGAGCAAGCCCCCGCCACCGCTGCTGCTGCGCGCCGGCCGGCTGGTCGTGGGCGACCAGTCGCTGCACAAGCAGCTGCTGCTGTGGCTGCTGCTGCCGCAGCTGGTGCTGTGGCTGGCAGCGGCCTTCGTCACCTACAACGTCGCCGCCCGCTATGCCAACCGCGCGATCGACGCCAGCCTGTCGCAGGCGACGCGCGCGCTCTCACGCCAGGTCAAGCCGATCGGCAACGGGCTGTTCATCGACTTCCCGCGCGCGGCGCAGGACATCATCTCGGCCGACCCGGACGACCGCGTCTACTACATGGTCAGCACGCCGCCGGGGCAGTTCATCCTCGGCAGCCGCAAGCTGCCGCCGCCGCCGCTGACCGAGCCGCCCAAGCTGGGCTACCCGTACTTCTACGACGGCGTCGTCGACAAGGTGCCGCTGCGCCTGGCCGGCCTGTACGTGGCCTACGGCGACGACAAGGACCGCCAGCTCATGCTCGTGCAGATCGCCCGCGGCCGCGCGAGCCGCGACGAGCTCGCGCGCAGCATCCTGGGCGACACGGTGCTGCCGCTGTCGGGGCTGATCCTGCTCATGACGATGATCGTGTGGGCCGGCATCCGCGCCGGCCTGGCGCCGCTCGCGCGACTGCGGGCGCTCGTCGAGGATCGCGCGCCCAACGACCTCGCGCCGCTGCGCATCGATGCAGCGCCCCAGGAGCTGCGCTCGCTCGCGCGCGCGCTCAACGACCTGCTCGCGGCGGTGCACGAGAGCGTCGCCGCGCAGCGTCGCTTCGTCAACGACGCCGCGCACCAGCTGCGCACGCCGCTGGCCGGCTTGAAGAGCCAGACCGAGCTCGCGCTCGGCGAGAACGTCGACCCCGCGCTCGCGGCGCGCCTGCAACGCGTGCACGAGAGCGCCGTGCGCAGCGCCCATCTCGTCAACCAGCTGCTGAGCCTGGCGCGCGCGGAGCCGGAGTCGGCCCTGGCGCAGCAGACCTCGCGCGTCGACTTGCGCGAGCTCGCGCGCGAGCTCACCGCCGAGTGGGTGCCCAAGGCGCTGCAGGCGGGCGTGGACCTCGGGCTCGACGAGGCCGCCGACGGCGCGCCGCCGGTGATCGTCGTCGGCCACGCCCTGCTGCTGCGGGAGGCGCTGCAGAACCTGATCGACAACGCCATCCGCTATGCCGGGCCGTCCAGCGAGGTCACGGTGAGCGTCTGGCGCGGCGACGACGGCATGGGCGGGGTGCAGGTCTCGGATACGGGACCCGGTATTCCCGCCGACCTGCATCGCGCGGTGTTCGAGCGCTTCGTGCGCGCGACGCACGAAGGCTCCGGTTGCGGCCTGGGGCTGGCCATCGTCAAGAGCATCGCGGAACGCCATTCGGGCCAGGTGACGCTCGCCAGCCTGGCGCCCCACGGGCTGCAGGTGCGCATCGCGCTGCCGCTGGCCCGCTGAGCGGCGGCACCTCGGCCGCGAGGCTGGAAAACCTCGAAATCCCTTATTCATCTTTCGTCAAGGTCAGCCGAAGCCACAGTCGGGCGGCAATCGCGGCCCGACCGTGCCGAATGCCAAGAATTTCTCGCTTCGCCCGCGTTGTGCGCTGCAGCACTGCAAGAAATCGTCGAGTTGCAGCGTGGCAACAAAAAGCTCGGCACTAGGCGTAAACCCTCATTAATTCTGCATTAATGAGTAATTAAGCTTTCCACCGTTGGCCGGCAAGGTGCCCGGTCAGCGACACAACAACGCATCCCCCCGGATGCCAGCAGGAGACTACGACATGCAAGGAACCCGAGCCTCGCGCCCGGCACTGCGGCTGGTTGCCGTCGCCGCTTTCGCCCTTTGTGCTGCCAACGCCGCCCACGCGGTGGACTGGACCGGCTACATGCGCGGCGGCCCCGCCGCCACCACCGAATCCGGCCACTCGCGCCAGTGCTACGGCATCGGCGAGCTCAAGTACCGCCTGGGCAACGAGTGCGACTTCTACGGCGAGTTCCAGCTCGCGCAGGCCATGAAGGTCGACGGCGTGGACGTCAACGCCGTGCTGATG
>DASVLN010000076.1:0-5064 GCA_036384855.1 Burkholderiaceae bacterium
GCCAGGGCGCGATCGCGCGCGTGCCGGCGGACGGCGGCGCGCCGCAGGTGCTGGTGCCGCCGGCCACGCAAGGGCTCGCCAACGTGCAGGGCGTGCTGGTCGATGCCGCGCAGGGCGCGCTGTGGGCCTGCTCGGGCGACATCGGCTTCACGGTCGTGCCGTCGACGCCCAGCGCGCTCGAGCGCTTCGACCTGGCCACCGGCGCGCCCCGGGGCCGCTTCCCGATGCCCGACGACGGCTACTGCAACGACCTCGCGCAGGACGCCTCGGGCGCGCTGTACGTGAGCGATTCGCGCCATCCGCGCATCCTGAAGCTCGCACCCGGCGCCGCCGCGCTTGCCGTGTGGGCCGAGGACGGGCGGCTCGGCGGGCCGGCGGCCTTCGCCGACAAGCACGGGGCCTACGTCGGCCTCAACGGCATCGCGGTCGGCGGCGACGGCGCGATCCTCGCGAGCCTGGTCGCTGCCGCGCCATATGTGCTGCGCGTCCCGGTCGGGGCGGACGGCCGCGCCGGGGCGCCGCAGCGCCTGGTCGCGCCGCGCACGCTGGCCAACGTCGACGCGCTGCGGGCGTGGAAGCCGGGCCGGCTGGTGTTGTTCGAGAGCAATGCGTTCGGCGCCGGGCCGTACGGCGGGCGCATCACGCTCGCGCGCGTGGTCGGCGACCGGCTCGAGCTGCGGCCGCTCGTGGCGGGGCTCAACGACCCGTCGTCGGGCGTCGTGGCCGGCGGCCGCGTCTGGTTCATCGAGTCGAAGTACGGCCTGCTCACGCACCGCGCGCCCGCCGACGGGCCGGTGCCCGAGGGCGTGCCGTTCGACGTCGAGTCGGTTCCGCTGCCCGGCGACTTCTGACTCAAGCCCGCCGCCGGCCCAGGGCCCGGTCCCAGTACGGCGGGTCGCCGAAGGTCTCGCGCAGGTGGTCGGTGAACAACCGCGCCTTGGCATCGTTCGAGCGCCCGGGCAGGCGCACCGCGTGGATGGCGCGCTCGATGCCCCTGGCAGGCGGCGGACGCCGGCCGGGGAACAGCTCGACGAGCCGGCCGGCGGCGATGTCCTCGTGCACCAGCCAGCTCGCGATGTGCACGATGCCGGCGCCCGCGAGTGCCGCGTCGCGCATCGCGTCGCGGTCGTCGACGCGCAGCCGGCCGCGCACGCGCAGCGGCTTGCCCTGGTTGGCGCCGTCGAAGCACCACATCTGGTGCGGCGCGGCGCCGGTGGCGATGTCGATGCACGCGTGGCGCAGCAGCTCCTCGGGCCGGCGCGGACGCCCGTGGCGCGCGAGGTAGGCCGGGCTCGCGCAGGCGACGAGCCGCATCGGCGCGAGCCGCGTCGCGATCAGCTCGCTCGCCTCCAACGCGCCGATGCGCACGGCGACGTCGACACGCTGCGCCGACAGGTCGAGGTAGTCGTCGCTCAGGTGCAGCTCGACCTCCACGTGCGGGCAGCGCTCGAGGAAGCTTGCGACCGCCGGCACGACGGCGATGCGGCCGAAGGTCGCCGGCGCGGCCACGACGATGACGCCGCGCGGGTCGGCGTTGAGCGCGGCGAGCGCGTCCTTGGCCTCGGCCAGGTCGGCGAGGATGGCGCGGGCGCGCGGCAGGAACTGCTCGCCGGCGTCGGTCAGCAGGATGCGCCGCGGGCTGCGGTTGAACAGGCGCGCGCCGACCTCGGCCTCGAGCGCGTCCACGCGCCGCGTGACGGAGGAGACGGCGATGGCGCGATCCTTGGCCACCTGCGAGAAGGTGCCGGCCGAGGCGACGGCGAGAAAGAGTTCGAGGGCGTCGAGCATGTTGCGGACGGCGCAATGCAAATTTGCGATGGCGATGATTGTTCCGCGGATCGCAAAGCCGAACAATGTCTCCCGACGACCCGCCGGGTCGTGTCACAACGAGAGAACCGCCGATGCTTCCGATCCGTTCCCGCTTTCCCGTCCTGCGCGCCGCCATCGTCACCGCCGCGCTCGCGTCCGGCGCCGCCGCCGCCACCTCCTCATTCGCCGCGGCGCCGCTGGCGCGATCCCAGCTGCCCGGCGCCTACCGCGTGCAGGTCGGCGACTTCGAGGTCACCACGCTGAGCGACGGCACGGCGATGCTGCCCGTCGACAAGCTCCTCGACCAGCCGGCCGCGCGCACCGACGCCGCACTGAGGAAGCGCTTCCTCGCCGCGCCGGTGGAGATGTCGTTCAACGCCTACCTGGTCAACACCGGCACGCGGCTGGTGCTGGTGGACACCGGTGCCGGCGCGTTCTTCGGCCCGACGCTGGGCCGCCTCGTGCAGGCCTTGCGCGCCGCGGGCGTGGCGCCGGAGCAGGTCGACGACGTGCTCGTCACCCACATGCACCCCGACCACGTCGGCGGCCTGGTGGCCGACGGCAAGGCGGTGTTCCCGAACGCGGTCGTCCACGCGGACAAGCGCGACGCCGACGACTGGCTCTCCCCCGCGACGCTCGCGCGCGCCACCGGCGACGCGAAGACCTTCGCGCAGGACGCCCAGGCCGCGCTGGCGCCCTACATCGCGGCGGGCCGCTTCCAGGCGTTCGACGGCGCCGTCGAGGTCGTGCCGGGCATCACCGCGGTGCCCGCCTACGGCCACACGCCGGGCCACTCGTGCTACCTGGTGCACAGCGGCGGGCAGCGGCTGCTGGTGGTCGGCGACCTGATCCACGTCGGCGCGGTGCAGTTCGACGACCCGTCCGTGGCCATCGCCTTCGACTCCGACCGCGCGGCCGCCGCCGCGACGCGCGCGCGGGTGTTCGGCAAGGCCGCGAAGGACGGCACGCTGCTCGCCGCGGCGCATCTGTCGTTCCCGGGGCTGGGCCGGCTGCGCGCGGCGGGGCGGTCGTGGCAGTGGATCCCCGCGGACTACACCACCGCGGTCAAGTGATCAGACGTCCGCGAAGTTCGTCGGCAGGCCGGGCACGGGGACCCGGCACTGCAGCACGCGCCCGGCCCACGGCTGGGCGGCGAGCTCGGCTTCCGGACGCTTCTCGCGCGAGGTCGTGACGAAGAGCGTGCGCAGGTCGTCGCCGCCGAAGCAGGGCATCGTTGGGCAGCGCACCGGCAGCGGGATCGATTGCAGCAGCGCGCCGTCGGGCGCGAAGCGCACAAGGCGCTGGCCCTCGAAGCAGGAGGCCCAGTAGCAGCCCTCGCTGTCCACGGCGCCCCCGTCCGGCCGGCCGCCATAGCCTTCGAGCGAGCCGTCCGCCGGCTTGGGCGCGAAGCTCGCGAACACGCGCCGGCGCGACAGCGTCCCGCCCTGCGGCTCGAAGTCGAACGCGAAGATCGTCGACAGCTTGGTGTCCGTCCAGTACATCGTGTGGCCGTCCGGGCTCCAGGCGAGGCCGTTGCTGTTGGCGACGTCGTCGAAGATGCGGTCGAGCGCGTCCAGCGTCAGGCAGTACAGCGAGCCGCGCGGCAGGCGCTCCTCGTGGATCGTGCCGAGCCAGAAGCGGCCCTGAGGATCGGCCTTGCCGTCGTTGAAGCGCAGCTTCTTCGGGTCGTAGGGCGGGGCGACGATGCGCCGGCGCTCCCCCGTCGCGGGATCGAAGTGGAAGATGCCGTCGCGAAAGCCGATCACGAGGCCGCCGTCGGGCCGCGGCGCGGCGCAGGACGGCTCCGACTCGAACGACCAGGCGCGATGCCGCGCGCCGTCGACGCCGAAGCGATTGAGCTGCCGGCCCGGGATGTCGACCCAGTACAGCGCGCGCTCGCGCGGATGCCAGAAGGGCGACTCGCCGGTCAGCGACGCGGGCGCGGGCAGCGGCGTGAACTCGAGCGTGGGCAGGGGCGTGGGGCTGGACATGACGGGCGAGGCGGGAGGAAGGCCGGGGGCGATGCCGCATCCTAGCGGCGTACCGCGATGAAACCGCGCCGGCGGATTGTCGGCTTTTGGCACTCTCGCCGTGCGGCTTACGCGATGTTGCGATGGCCGGGCAAACCCGGGACCGGCCCCCGCGCGCGCGTCGCAGAATCGCCCGTCGGGCGCGGCCGCCGGGCGCGCCGTCCAAGGAGGCCCGACCATGCCACGACCCTCGCCCTTCCTGCGTGCCGCCGCCGCGGCGCTCGCCGTCTTCGCCGGCGGACAAGCCTGCGCGGCCGCCGCGCCGCTGCCGGCGCTCGTGATCGACCCCGCGCAGACGACCGTGTCGGGCCTGTCCTCGGGCGGCTTCATGGCCGTGCAGATGCACGTCGCCTACTCGGCCACCTTCCATACCGGCGCGGGCATCGTGGCCGGCGGCCCGTACTACTGCGCCCAGGGCTCGCTGGCCACCGCCACCGGCCCGTGCATGGCGCACGACGCCTCGATCCCGGTCGCGACCCTGGTGTCGACGACGAAGAGCTGGGCCGCCAGCGGCGCGATCGACCCGGTCGCCAACCTCGCGTCGTCCAAGGTGTACCTGTACTCGGGCACGCAGGACGAGACGGTCGTGCAGGCGGTGATGAACGACCTGAAGACCTACTACGCGAGCTTCGTGCCGGCAGCCAACGTCGTCTACAAGAACACGCTCGGCTCCGGCCACGCGATGATCACCGACGACTACGGCGGCAGTTGCGCCGGCACCGCGTCGCCGTACGTCAACGACTGCAACTTCGACCTCGCCGGCGCGATCCTGCAGCAGCTCTACGGCCCGCTGAACCCGCGCGCGACGGGCGCGCTCTCGGGCGACTTCGTGCGGTTCGACCAGACCGCCTTCGTCAGCGGCCACGGCATGGCCTCGACCGGCTGGCTCTACGTGCCGGCCGCCTGCTCCGCGGGGCAGACGTGCCGGCTGCACGTGGCCTTCCACGGCTGCCTGCAGAACGCGGCCGACGTCGGCGTGCAGTTCGTGCGCGACACCGGCTACAACCGCTGGGCCGACACCAACCGCATCGTCGTGCTGTATCCGCAGACCAGCACGTCGGCCACCAACAGCTGCTGGGACTGGTGGGGCTACGACAGCGCGAACTACGCGAAGAAGAGCGGCCCGCAGATGGCCGCTGTCAAGGCGATGGTCGACCGCCTGGCCAGCGGCAGCGCCCCCGCCGCGCCGGCGCCGCTGGCCGCGCCGGGCGGGGTCACGGCCACG
>DASVLN010000077.1:0-8605 GCA_036384855.1 Burkholderiaceae bacterium
CCGCGCCGCCGCGCCCGCGGGCGCGCGGCGGCCGGGCCTGGACGCGCACCAGCAGCTCTCGCGTCGCGGACGGCTGATCGCCGAGACCGGGCTGCGCTGGCCGCGCGTCACGGGCCCGGCCCTGCCGTTCCGGCCCGGGCGACCGGCGCTCGAGGAGTTCCCGTTCGACGCTTGGCAGCGCCTCGAGCGCCGCACCACCGCACGCGCCCGCATCGAAGCCGCGGGCTACGCCGATCCCGCGGGCCATCCCGCGCTGCGGGCCGCGATCGCGCAATGGCTGTTCGTCTCGCGCGGCGTGCGCTGCGCGCCGGGCCAGGTGCTGATCACCGCCGGCGCGCAGCAGGGCCTGGACCTGGTGACACGGCTGCTGCTGGACGTCGGCGACCAGGCACTGATCGAGGATCCCGGCTACGGCGGCACGCGGGCGGTGCTCGCGGCCCAGGGCGCGATCGCACGGCCGGTGCGCATCGACGCGGAGGGCCTCGACATCGCGCACGGGGCTGCCCAATGGCCGCAGGCGCGGCTCGCGGTGGTCACGCCGACGCACCAGTTCCCGCTCGGCGTGTGCATGAGCCTCGAGCGCCGGCGCGCCCTCATCGACTGGGCGCGCACGAGCGGCGGCTGGATCGTCGAGGACGACTACGACGGCGAGTTCCAGTACGGCCCGCACCGCAGCCCGGCCCTGTGCAGCATGGCCCACGACGCGCGCGTGATCTACGCCGGCACGTTCTCGAAGTCGCTGGGCGGCGGCCTGCGCATCGGCTTCCTGGTGCTGCCGGACGCGCTCGTGGACGCCTTCTCGCGCGCACGCGCGCTGAGCGACCGCCAGTCCCCCGGCGCGCTGCAGGAGGTGCTCGCGCGCTTCATCGCCGACGGCTACCTCACGAGCCACTTGCACCGCATGCGCGAGCTCTACGCGCGGCGCCAGGCCTTCCTCATCGACGCCCTCGCCCGGGCGACCCACGGCGCGATCACGCTCGCGCCCAGCCGCCAGGGCATGCACCTCGCCTTCGAGATCCCGTCCTCGCAGCGCGACACGGCGCTGAGCCAGCGTGCCGCCGAGGGGGGCCTGCAGCTGGCGCCGATCTCGGCCTACTGCGTCGAGGCGAGACGGCGCGGCTGGCTGTTCGGCTACGCGGGCTTCGACGAGGCGACGCTGCAGCGCGCCGCGCGCTCGCTGGGCCGCCTGATGCGCTGAGTCGTCAGTACTCGGGGCTCTGGTAGTCCGGCGCGAGGTTGTCGAACTTCGTCCACTGGCGCAGGAACGTGAGCTTCACCGTGCCGACCGGGCCGTTACGCTGCTTGGCGATGATGATCTCCGCGATGCCAGGCTCCTTGGTCGTCTCGCGGTTGTAGTACTCGTCGCGGTAGATGAACATGATCACGTCCGCGTCCTGCTCGATGGCGCCCGACTCGCGCAGGTCGGACATCATCGGCCGCTTGTCGGTGCGCGTCTCGACCGAGCGGTTCAGCTGCGACAGCGCGATCACGGGGCACTGCAGCTCCTTGGCCAGGCCCTTGAGGCCGCGCGAGATCTCGCCGATCTCGGTCGCGCGGTTCTCGCCGTCGCCGCCGGAGCCGCTCATCAGCTGCAGGTAGTCGATCACGATCAGCCCCAGCTTGCCGCAGGTGCGCGCCTGGCGGCGCGCACGGGCGCGCAGCTCGGGGCCGGTCAGCGCGGGCGTCTCGTCGATGAACACCGAGGACTTGGACAGCCGCTCCACGGCCTCGGTGAGCCGCCCCCACTCGTCGTTGTCCAGCCGGCCGGTGCGCAGGTGCTGCTGGTCGATGCGGCCCTGGGAGCCGACCATCCGCAGCGCCAGCTGCGCCGCGCCCATTTCCATCGAGAACACGACGACCGGCAGGCCTTCGTTGACGGAGACGTTCTCCGCGATGTTCAGCGCGAACGCGGTCTTGCCCATGGACGGCCGCGCCGCCAGGATGATGAGGTCGCCCGGCTGCAGGCCGGCGGTGTTCTTGTCGAGGTCGTAGAAGCCGGTGCGCACGCCGGTGACGTCCTCGGCGCCGTTCTCGGCGAGCTCGGTCACGCGGTCGATCAGTTGCACCGCGAGGTCGTTCATCGCGAAGAAGCCCTGCTTTCCGCGCGAGGTCTCCTCGCCGATCTTCATGATCTTGGTCTCGGCCTCGTCGAGGATCTGCGAGACCTGGCGGCCCTGCGGGTTGAACGCGTTCGTCGCGATCTCGTCGCTGGTGGCGATCAGCTTGCGCAGCACGGCACGCTCGCGGACGATCTCCGCGTAGCGACGCATGTTGGCCGCGCTCGGCACGCTCTGCGCAAGCTGGTTCAGGTACGGCAGGCCGCCGGCGTCGTCGGCCTTGCCCGAGGTCTGCAGCTGCTCGAAGACGGTGATGACGTCGGCCGGGCGGTTCGCGCCGATCAGCGCCCCGATCGCCGCGAAGATCAGCTTGTGCTCGTAGCGGTAGAAGTCGCTGTCGGTGACGATGTCCGCGGCCCGGTCCCATGCGCCGTTGTCCAGCAGCAGGCCGCCGAGCACGCTCTGCTCGGCCTCGATCGACTGCGGCGGCACCCGCAGGCGCGCGACCTCGTCGTCACGGGACTCGCCTCGGCTGGGCAATGCGGAATCGAAGACGGTGGTCATGAAGGGACGATTCTTGCGGGCGCCGCCGGGCTTGCGAAGTGGACAAGCCTGTGGACAGCGCGTGGACGACCGGTGGATCACGCAGGCCTGTGGGCAAGCCTGTGGACACCCCGGGGATGTCCTGGGGGCAGGACGGGAAAACCGCCCCCGGAAATGAAAAAGGGCCGACGCGCGTCGACCCTTTCGCTCGAAGCGACCCGGAGGTCGCGCTCGCCTCAGTCTTGCTCGGCGACGACCTGCACCGTCACGTCGACGACGACGTCGGTGTGCAGCGCGACGGAGACCGGGTGTTCGCCGACGGTCTTCAGCGGGCCGTTGGGCAGGCGGACCTGCGCCTTGACGACCTGGAAGCCGTTCTGGCCCAGGGCCTCGGCGATGTCGGCGTTGGTGACCGAACCGAAGAGGCGGCCGTCGACGCCGGCCTTCTGCGAGATGCGCACGGTCTTGCCGCCCAGCTTCTCGCCGACGCCCTGCGCGGCGGTCAGCTTCTCGGCGGCGGCCTTCTCGAGCTCGGCGCGCTTGGCTTCGAATTCCTTGATCGCGGACTCGGTGGCGCGGCGCGCCAGGCGGGTCGGGATCAGGAAGTTGCGCGCGTAGCCGTCCTTGACCTTGACGACGTCGCCCAGGTTACCGAGGTTGGCGACCTTTTCCAGCAGGATGATTTGCATGGGTCGTGACTCCTCAGACCTTGTGTTGATCGGTGTACGGCAGCAGGGCCAGGAAGCGGGCGCGCTTGATGGCGACCGTCAGCTGGCGCTGGTAGAACGCGCGCGTGCCGGTCAGGCGCGCCGGCGTGATCTTGCCGTTCTCGCCGATGAAGTCGCGCAGCGTGTCGACGTCCTTGTAGTCGATCTCCTCGACCTTGGCGACGGTGAAGCGGCAGAAGCGCTTGCGGCGGAACAGCAGCGACTGCTGGTTGCGCTTCGGGCGCTTGTCCTTGGAAAAACGAGACTTGGGCGGGGGCATGGTGATACCTCTTGCGAAATGGGTTCCGGATGGATGCTTGCGGACGCGGGGCGTCAGGCTTCGACCTCGGTCACGTGGAAGACGAGCCCGCGCGCATTGCGCGAGGGAGCGAGGAATCCGATCCAGGTGGCGACCTGCCCCAGGGGGAGGGTCGATACCCGTCGGGTGATCTCGCCGATCGCCACCGCTCGCATCGTCAGGCTCAGCTTGCGGGGATGCTTGTCTTCCACCACCTCGGAATCGTGCTTCAGGCTCAGGTCGAGCGCCGGAAGCCCGGCCGGGGTGTACCGGGTCGCGCTGCGTTCGACCAGCTCGGCGGCGAGAACCAGGCGGTTCATCGCTGCGGCGCCTTCATGCGAAGGCTGCGAGCGGCGGACGCGGCGACGCCCTTCAGGCCGCGCTCTCCTGGGCCGACTTGCGCGCTTCTTCCTTCTCGACGGCCTTCATCATGACCGACGGGTTGGTGTCCGCCTTCGGGCGCAGCACGGTGAGGTGGCGCAGGACGGCGTCGTTGAAGCGGAAGCCCGTCTCGAGCTCGACCAGGGCTTCCTTGCCGCACTCGATGTTGAGGCAGATGTAGTGGGCCTTGGCAAGCTTCTGGATCGGGTAGGCCAGCTGGCGGCGGCCCCAGTCTTCCAGGCGGGTCACCTTGCCACCGGAGTTGGTGACGAGGGCCTTGTAGCGTTCCAGCATGGCCGGAACCTGCTCACTCTGATCCGGGTGGATCAGGATGATGATCTCGTAATGACGCATGGACACTCCTTGTGGATCTTCGACTCGCGTCGAATGGCAGCCGCCCCGAAAGCGTCGACTTCTGCGCTCTCAACGAGCGCTTCGGGTGCGGCAAGGAACCGGGGATCATAGCACAAAAGGCTCCGCGCGGGAGCCTTTTGCAGGAAAGGACGGCCGCGCGCCGCGCTGGCGGGATGGGCCCGCGCGGCCGTGCGCCATCCGGCCTTACTTGACGGCCGCCAGGCGCGTCCAGGTATCGACCACCGAGTCCGGGTTCAGCGAGATCGAGACGATGCCCTCCTGCGCCAGCCATTCGGCGAAGTCGGGGTGGTCGCTGGGGCCCTGCCCGCAGATGCCCACGTACTTGCCCGTGGCACGGCAGGCCGTGATCGCGCGCGAGATCATCGCCTTGACCGCCGGGTCGCGCTCGTCGAAGTCCTCGGCGAGCAGTTCCAGGCCGGAGTCGCGGTCCAGGCCCAGCGTCAGCTGCGTCAGGTCGTTGGAGCCGATGGACATGCCGTCGAAGTGCTCCAGGAACTGGTCGGCCAGGATGGCGTTGCTCGGCACCTCGCACATCATGATCAGCCGCAGGCCGTCATTTCCGCCATTCGCGCCGCGCTTCAGGCCGCGCTCGGCGAGCATCTCGACCACGCGCTGCGCCTGGCGCACCGTGCGCACGAAGGGCACCATGATCTCGACGTTGCTCAGGCCCATGTCGATGCGCACGCGCTTCAGGGCCTCGCACTCCATCGCGAAGGCGTCCTGGAACTCGCCGCTGATGTAGCGCGACGCGCCGCGGAAGCCCAGCATCGGGTTCTCCTCGTCCGGCTCGTAGCGCGAGCCGCCGATGAGCTTCTTGTACTCGTTGGACTTGAAGTCCGACAGGCGCACGATCACCGGCTTGGGCCAGAACGCGGCGGCGATCGTCGCGATGCCCTCGGCGAGCTTGTCGACGTAGAACGCGCGCGGCGACGCATGCCCGCGGGCGACGGACTCGACCGCCTTCTTCAGGTCGGCGTCGATGTTCGGATAGTCGAGGATCGCCTTCGGGTGGACGCCGATGTTGTTGTTGATGATGAACTCGAGGCGCGCGAGCCCGACGCCCGAATTGGGCAGCTGCGAGAAGTTGAACGCGAGCTGCGGGTTGCCCACGTTCATCATCACCTTGATCGGCGTGTAGGGCATCTCGCCGCGGGTGACCTCGGTCACCTCGGTCTCGAGCAGGCCGTCGTAGACGAAGCCGGTGTCGCCCTCCGAGCAGACGACCGTCACGAGCGCGCCGTCGGCCAGCACGTCGGTGGCGTCGCCGCAGCCCACGACCGCCGGGATGCCCAGCTCGCGCGCGATGATGGCCGCGTGGCAGGTGCGGCCGCCGCGGTTGGTGACGATCGCGCTGGCGCGCTTCATCACCGGCTCCCAGTTCGGGTCCGTCATGTCGGCGACCAGCACGTCGCCGTTCTGCACCTGGTCCATCTCGCTGATCGAGCGGCACACGCGCACGGTGCCGGTGCCGATCTTCTGGCCGATCGCACGCCCTTCGGTCAGCACCGTGCCCGAGCCCTTGAGCTTGTAGCGGTGCTCGGCCTGGCCGGCGGCGTTGCTCTTGACGGTCTCGGGACGCGCCTGGAGGATGTACAGCAGGCCGTCGCCGCCGTCCTTGCCCCACTCGATGTCCATCGGGCGGCCGTAGTGCTTCTCGATGATCGTGGCGTACTTCGCCAGCTCGACGACGTCGGCGTCGGTCAGCGAGTAGCGATTGCGCAGCTCGGGCGGCGTCTCCGCGGTGCGCACGAGCCTGCCGTCGCGCGCCTTCTCCTCGGCCGAGGCGAACTCCATGCGGATCAGCTTGGAGCCGAGCGAACGCCGGATGATCGGGAACTTGCCCGCGGCCAGCGCCGGCTTGTGGACGTAGAACTCGTCCGGGTTCACGGCGCCCTGCACCACCGTCTCGCCCAGGCCGTAACTGGACGTGATGAAGACGACGTCGGTGAAGCCGCTCTCCGTGTCGAGCGTGAACATCACGCCCGCGGCGCCGAGGTCGGAGCGCACCATGCGCTGCACGCCGGCCGACAGCGCGACGTCGGAGTCGGCGTAGCCCTTGTGGACGCGGTAGCTGATCGCGCGGTCGTTGTAGAGGGAGGCGAAGACCTCCTTCATCTTGTGCAGGACGCCGTCGATGCCGACGACGTTGAGGAAGGTCTCCTGCTGGCCGGCGAAGGACGCGTCGGGCATGTCCTCCGCGGTCGCGGAAGAGCGCACCGCGAACGAGGCGTTCGGGTCGCTCGCGGACAGGCGCGCGAACTCCTCGCGCACGGCCTTCTCCAGTTCGGGCGGGAACGGCGCGTCCTCGATCAGCTTGCGGATCTCGGCGCCAGCTTCCGCGAGGGCTCGCACGTCGTCGGTGTCGAGCGACTTCAGGCGCCGGGCGATGCGCTCGGTCAGGCCGCCGTGGCGGAGGAACTCGCGGAACGCGTGCGCCGTCGTGGCGAAGCCGCCGGGCACCCGCACGCCGGAGGCGGCGAGCTGGCTGATCATCTCGCCGAGGCTGGCGTTCTTGCCGCCGACCGCCTCGACGTCGGTCATCCTCAGTTGTTCGAACGGTACGACCAGGGCGGTCGCCAGGTTGGGTTGGGACACGGGGAAACTCCTTGATGATGGAAAACCGGGTTCCGCCCGGCGCCCCCGAGGCCGCGCGCTTCGACTCTTTGGAGTTCGAGTTGTCGATCGAAGCGGGCCATGGGACGCGTGCGGATGGGATTTAGGCGACAGTTGGGCGGGATTCTACGGAGGATCTGCCTATCATCCGTAGGACAACCCGCCAAATCACTCCCCGAACATGCCCAATCGCACGGTCTTCTTCATCTCCGACGGCACCGGGATCACCGCCGAGACCTTCGGCAACTCGATCCTCGCCCAGTTCCCGGGCCGCCCGCGCAAGGTGCGCCGGCCCTTCATCGACACCGTGGACAAGGCCGCCAAGGTGGTCGAGGAGATCAACCACACCTTCGTCGCCGAGGGCAAGAAGCCGATCGTCTTCATCACGATGGCCAGCGAGGACGTGCGGCAGGCGCTCACCGGCCCCGAGTGCTCCGGCGTGATCATGGACATGTTCCGCACCTTCGTGGAGCCGCTGGAGGTCGAGTTCGGCATGAAGTCGAACCACCGCGTCGGCCGCTTCTCGGACGCCGCCAAGAGCGAGGAGTACAACGAGCGCATCGAGGCGATCAACTTCTCGCTCGCGCACGACGACGGCCAGTCCTCGCGCAACCTGGCGCAGGCCGACGTGATCCTGGTGGGCGTCAGCCGCTGCGGCAAGACGCCCACGACGCTGTACCTGGCCATGCAGCACGGCATCAAGGCGGCCAACTATCCGCTGATCCCGGAGGACTTCGAGCGCGGCCAGTTCCCGTCCTCGCTCGCCCCGTTCAAGGCCAAGTGCTTCGGCCTGACGATCGATCCCGAGCGCCTCACGCAGATCCGCAACGAGCGCCGCCCTTCGAGCAAGTACGCCGCGCTCGAGAACTGCCGCTACGAGGTGCGCGAGGCCGAGTCCATGATGAAGCGCGAGGGCATCTCCTGGCTGTCGTCGACCCACAAGTCGATCGAGGAGATCGCCGCGACCATCCTGCGCGACATCCGCCCGGACAAGCTGATCTACTGACCGCGGGCGACGAGCCGGCGCGCCGACTCGTGCAGGCAGATCGCGGCCGCCGCGGCGACGTTGAGCGACTCCTCGCCGCCGGGCTGGGCGATGCGCACGCGCAGGTCGCAGGCGGCGGCGACGGCGTCCGACATCCCCTGACCTTCGTGCCCGAACACCCACGCGAGCGGATCGGGCAGCGCCGCCTCGTGCAGCCACCCGGCGTCGCGCAGGTGCGTGCCGACCATGGGTACGCCGAGCGCTCGCAGCTCGTCCAGGCCGGCGCCCTCGACGAGCGACAGCCCGAAATGCGCGCCCATGCCGGCGCGCAGCACCTTGGGCGACCACAGCGCCACCGTGCCCTTGAGCGCGACCACCTGCGCGAAGCCCATCGCCGACGCCGTGCGCAGGAGGCTGCCGGCGTTGCCGGGGTCCTGCAGCCGGTCGAGCACCACGGTCCGCACGCCGGGGCGCAGGGTCGCGTCGCGGCCTGCGTCGATCAGGAAGCCGAGCGGCGCCGGCGACTCCAGGCCGCTCAGCTCGCGCATCAGCGCGTCGGGGACGCAGACGACCTCGGGCGCCGTGCGGGCCAGCGCGGCGAGCTCGGGCCTCGCCCAGCCCGAGGCCGTCACGATCGCGCGCAGCG
>DASVLN010000078.1:0-2132 GCA_036384855.1 Burkholderiaceae bacterium
GGCACAGGCCAGCGCGTTGGTCGGGTGGCAGCCCGGGCCGACCCGCGTCGGGTCGCAGAGCACGGGCGCCGTCTGCGGCGGAATATGCGGCACGAACCCGCCGGTCGCGGCCGCCGCGTGGTCGCGCGCGAGGCGCCCCTCCAGGAACGAGGCCTTCAGCCGGTCGGGCCCGATCGGGCCGTGGATCAGCGTGGCGTCGCGCCGCACCCAGACGTAGCTCGCGCCCAGCGGCGACAGCCCCGCCGGCACGTCCTGCCGGTGGAGGATGGCGTCGTCGGGGATCTCGACGTAGTCGGACAGCTGCGGATCGAAGTACAGCCGGGTGTGGCCCTCGTCGGACGAGGCGCCGAGGAAGCCCGTGAGCAGCAGCGTGTTGGGCGGCTGCTTGGGGTCGGCGACGAGCTTGCCGACGAACGACGCGTGCGCGTCGGACGCGGGGCCGGGAGCGGGAGCGGAAGCGTTGGCCATCGTGTCTCCTTTCGACGTGGCGGACGGGCGCGAGCGTGCGGCACCGGCGCCGAGGCGTCGGGCTCGAACGATCGAAGACGCCGCGCGGCCGTGCGGCGCGGGCGTGTCACCGCGGCTCGCGGCGATGGGCGGACTGTCTCGCGCCGGCGCACGCCGCCCCATCCCCAACTCCGTGGGCGGGAGCGTTCAAGTTAGGGATATGCGGGCACGATCCCGTACCCCGGTCGTATCCGGGCGAGATACCTGTCAGGGTACGGGTATGCCGGCAGCGATGCCGGCGGGGCGCATCGGGTGCGTCAGCCGCGGCGGACGCGTCGTCGCCCCCAGGCCGCGAGCGTCGCGACGCCCGCCAGCCAGGGTAGCGCGCCGGCCGGCTCGGGCACGGCGGGCGGCGGATCGCTGGTGCTCGCCTCGGCCAGCAGGCTGCCGTAGAAGTAGCCCTCGGTGATCGCGTCGCGCTGGCCGGTGAAGGCGATGTCGAAGTGCTCGGTCAGGGTCTGCATGCCGGAGCCGCTCGAGGCGTCGACGGCGAAGGTCGCGCTCGCGTTCTGCGAGACGTTGCCGAAGCCGAAGAGCTTGAGCTGCAGGCCGGCGTCCGCGTATTCCATGCCGGCGGTGTCCGACGACGCGCTCAGGGTGACGGTGCCCGAGATGTCCATCAACGTGCCCGGCGCGAGCGAGAACAGCGTGGTCGAGCCGCCGCTGCCGAGCCCGTACTGGGCGATCGCCGTCGAGTAGCCGTTCACCGCCGCGGACGGCGCGGCCGCGAGCAGTGCGGCCAGGCCGGTGCCGGCGAAGGGGTCGCCGCCCATCGAGGCGCCTGCCGACGCCCGGCCCGCGCCCGACAGGATGTTCGCCGCGCCGGACAGCGGGTAGCTCGAGAAGGCGGCGTCCGACGACGGGTCGGGCAGGCTCGAGTCGTAGCTGTACGTGCCCACCTCGGCGCCGCCGTAGAGCGTCGAGAACTGGACGCCGGCCTTGCCGCCGTCGGACGGGTAGAGGTCGATCAGGGTGACGGTCAGGCCGCTCAGCGTGGCGCTGGCCGAGGCCGCGGCGAGGGCCGGGCCGCCGACGAGCGCGAGGCCGGCCGCGACCAGCGCGGCAAGACGATTCTTCATGGGTTCTTCCCCGGGACGTGACGGTGGGGGACGCCGGCGGGCGCCGGCGTCGACGCGAGGAACTGTAGTCCCCGTCCACCGCCGAGCTGGGTCGCATCCCCTAGAACAAGGCGCCGCCCGACCGCCGCATTGACATGCCGTTACACGTATGGCGGTCATGTCACGAAACGCATGGCTTTCCTGCCACACACGTCCCGGGCCCCGCCGGACGGGCGCGGGACGGACTCACGGCTTCGTGACGCGACTCACCAGCCGTTGCCGTCGGCGATGTACCTGTTGCCGTTGGCCTGGTAGCGCGCGATCGCGCCCTTGAGCTGCGCGTACTGCGGGCAGTTGGACGCGCATGCGCCCGCGAGCGCCGCGAGCCGCGCCTGCGCCTTGGGCAGGTCGCCCTTCATCAGGTAGAGCTCGCCCGAATATTCCAGCGTGTTGCGGTGCTGCGGATCGATGCGCAGCGCCGCGTCGTAGTAGCGCTCCGAGGCCGCGAGGTCGGGCGTCGGGCCCTTGCGCGAGACGTAGCCCATGAGGTTGTTCCAGTCGGCGCTG
>DASVLN010000079.1:0-4200 GCA_036384855.1 Burkholderiaceae bacterium
GCGCCTGCGCGGCCGCGGCCCGGCCTTCCGCCTCGAGGTGCGGCGCGGCGCCGGCTCGTACGTGTGCGGCGAGGAGATGGCGCTGCTCGAGAGCCTGGAGGGGCGCCGCGGCGTCGTGCGCGCCAAGCCGCCGCTGCCGGCGATCCACGGCCTGTTCGGCTGGCCGACCGTCATCAACAACGTCATCACGCTCGCGAGCGTGCCGCGCATCCTCGCGGGCGGCGCGGTCGCGTACCACGCCTTCGGCGCCGGGCGCTCGCGCGGCACGCTGCCGTTCCAGCTCGCCGGCAACGTCAGGCACGGCGGACTGTTCGAGGCCGCGTTCGGCCTGACGCTGCGGGAGCTCATGGTCGACATCGGCGGCGGCACCGCCAGCGGCCGGCCGATCAAGGCGGTGCAGGTCGGCGGCCCGCTCGGAGCCTACGTGCCCGAGTCGGCCTGGGACGTCCCCATCGATTACGAGGCCTGGGCCGCGCTCGGCCTGGGCGTCGGGCACGGCGGCATCGTGATCCACGACGACACCGCCGACCTCGCCGGCCTCGCGCGCTACGCGATGGAGTTCTGCGCGCTCGAGTCCTGCGGCAAGTGCACGCCCTGCCGCATCGGGGCGGTGCGGGGCGTGGAGGTCATCGAGCGCATCGTCGCCGCCCCCGCGTCGGCCAAGCCGGCGCAGGTGGCGCTGCTGCGCGACCTGTGCGACACCATGGTCTCGGGCAGCCTGTGCGCGATGGGCGGCATGACGCCGTTTCCGGTGCTGTCCGCGCTCGACCACTATCCCGAGGACTTCGGATTGCCGCGGCGCACGCCGGCCGCGGCGGGAGAACCGTGATGCTGAACCTCAACGATCCGCGGCCGGACATCGACCTCGGCACGCCCGCGAGCGCGTCCGCCGAGCTCGTCTCCCTGACCATCGACGGCGTCGCCGTGCAGGCGCGCGCCGGCACCTCGGTGATGCGCGCGGCGATGGAAGCCGGCATCGCCGTGCCCAAGCTGTGCGCGACCGACAGCCTCGAGCCGTTCGGCTCGTGCCGGCTGTGCCTGGTGGAGATCGCCGGCCGCCGCGGCACGCCCGCGTCGTGCACGACGCCGGTCGAGGCGGGCATGGCGGTCGTCACGCAGAGCGAGCGCCTGGCCAAGCTGCGCCGCGGCGTGATGGAGCTCTACATCTCCGACCATCCGCTCGACTGCCTGACCTGCTCGGCCAACGGTGACTGCGAGCTGCAGGACATGGCCGGCGCCGTCGGCCTGCGCGAGGTGCGCTACGGCATGCAGGGCGCCAACCACCTGGCCGACCGCAAGGACACGTCTAACCCGTACTTCGAGTACGACCCCGCCAAGTGCATCGTCTGCAACCGCTGCGTGCGCGCCTGCGAGGAGACGCAGGGCACCTTCGCGCTGACCATCTCGGGCCGCGGCTTCGGCTCGCGGGTGTCGGCCGGCATGGACGAGCCCTTCCTCGAGAGCGAGTGCGTCAGCTGCGGCGCCTGCGTGCAGGCCTGCCCGACGGCGACGCTGCAGGAGAAGTCGGTCGTCGCGCTGGGCATGCCGACGAAGAGCGTGACGACGACCTGCGCCTATTGCGGCGTGGGCTGCGGCTTCAAGGCCGAGGTCAAGGGCACGCAGGTCGTGCGCATGACGCCCTGGAAGGACGGCAAGGCCAACGAGGGCCACTCCTGCGTCAAGGGCCGCTTCGCCTGGGGCTACGCGACGCACGCCGACCGCATCACGACGCCGATGATCCGCGCCTCGATCGACGAGCCGTGGCAGGAGGTCTCGTGGGACGTCGCGATCGCGCACGCGGCCTCGGAGTTCAAGCGCCTGCAGGCCAAGTACGGCCGCGACTCGATCGGCGGCATCACGTCCTCGCGCTGCACGAACGAGGAAACCTACCTCGTGCAGAAGCTCGTGCGCTCGGCCTTCGGCAACAACAACGTCGACACCTGCGCCCGCGTGTGCCACTCGCCGACCGGCTACGGCCTGGGCGTCACCTACGGCACCTCGGCCGGCACGCAGACGTTCAAGTCGGTCGCCAAGTCCGACGTGATCGTCGTCATCGGCGCGAACCCGGCCTCGGCGCACCCGGTGTTCGCCTCGCGCATGAAGCGCCGCCTGCGCCAGGGCGCGAAGCTGATCGTGATCGATCCGCGGCGCACCGAGCTGGTCGACGGCCCGCACGTCCACGCCGACTTCCACCTGCAGCTGCGGCCCGGCACCAATGTCGCGGTGCTCAACGCGCTCGCCCACGTCATCGTGACCGAGGGCCTGCTCGACGAGGCGTTCATCGCCGGCCGCTGCGAGGACCGCGCCTTCGCGCAATGGCGCGAGTTCGTCGCACGGCCGGAGAACTCGCCCGAGGCGACCGAGCAGGAGACGCAGGTGCCGGCCGCGGCGATGCGCGGCGCCGCGCGGCTGTATGCGACCGGCCGCGCCGACGGCACCCCCGCCACGCTGGCCGCCGACGCGCGACGCCCGAACGGCGCGATCTACTACGGCCTGGGCGTGACCGAGCACGCGCAGGGATCGACCGCGGTCATCGGCATCGCCAACCTCGCGATGGCCACGGGCAACATCGGCCGCGAGGGCGTCGGCGTGAACCCGCTGCGCGGCCAGAACAACGTCCAGGGCTCGTGCGACATGGGATCGTTCCCGCACGAGCTGCCCGGCTACCGCCACATCGGCGGCCTGGAGGTGCGCACGCAGTTCGAGGACGCGTGGGGCGTGACGCTGCAGTCGGAGCCGGGGCTGCGCATCCCCAACATGTTCGACGCCGCGCTCGCGGGCTCGTTCAAGGGCCTGTACTGCCAGGGCGAGGACATCGTGCAGTCCGACCCCAACACCCAGCACGTCGGCGCGGCGCTGCGCGCGATGGAGTGCGTGGTCGTGCAGGACATCTTCCTCAACGAGACCGCGAAGTACGCCCACGTCTTCCTGCCGGGATCGTCGTTCCTCGAGAAGGACGGCACCTTCACGAACGCCGAGCGCCGCATCTCGCTCGTGCGCAAGGTGATGGAGCCGCTGTCGGGCGTGGGCGACTGGGAGGCGACGATGCGCCTGTCCAACGCGCTCGGATACCCCATGACCTACTCGCACCCGCGCGAGATCATGGACGAGATCGCGCGCCTGACGCCGACCTTCGCGGGCGTGAGCTTCGACAAGATCGAGCGCCTTGGCAGCGTGCAGTGGCCGTGCAACGAGCAGACCGCCGAGGCCGGCACCGACATCATGCACGCGGACGGCTTCGTGCGCGGCAAGGGCCGCTTCGTGATCACGCAGTACGTCGCCTCGGACGAGAAGCCGACGCCGCGCTTCCCGCTGCTGCTGACGACCGGGCGCATCCTGTCGCAGTACAACGTCGGCGCGCAGACGCGCCGCACGCCCAACTCCGTGTGGCACGACGAGGACAAGCTCGAGATCCATCCGCAGGACGCCCTGGACCGCGGCGTGAAGGACGGCGACTGGGTCGGCATCGCGAGCCGCGCGGGCGAGACGGTGATGCGCGCGACGGTCACCGAGCGGGTGCCGCCGGGGGTGGTCTACACGACTTTCCACTTCCCCGAGTCGGGCGCCAACGTCATCACGACCGACAGCTCCGACTGGGCGACCAACTGTCCCGAGTACAAGGTGACCGCCGTGCAGGTGATGCCGGTGGCGCAGCCGTCGTCGTGGCAGCGCGCCTACCGCGACTTCGACGCCGAGCAGCGCCGCTTCCTCGCCGATGCGAAGCTCGGGCGCGGCGTGACCGCGCCGGCCGGAGGCAAATGACGCGCACCGGCACGCTCCCGGACGACGAAGCGCCCCGGCCGGCGGACGACGGCGGCGCCGCGCGCGTGGACGTCGTCGTGCGACGCGACGGCGCCGTGCGCGCCGCCGAGGACTGGCTCGCCGACGAGGTGCCGGTGGCGCTCGTGTTCAACGGCCTGTCGCACGCGGTGATGCTGGCCACGCCGCTCGCGCTCGAGGACTTCGCGCTCGGCTTCGGCCTCACCGAGGGGCTGCTCGCGCGGCCCGACGAGCTCTACGACGTGGAGGTCGTGCCCGACCCGGCGGGGCTGCGCGTCGAGATGACCGTCGCGAGCGCCTGCTTCGCGCGCATGAAGGATCGTCGTCGGTCGATGGCCGGCCGCACCGGCTGCGGGCTGTGCGGCACCGAGAGCCTGGAGCACGTGGAGCCGCCGCTGCCGCCGCTCGCGCCCTGCGACG
>DASVLN010000080.1:0-1541 GCA_036384855.1 Burkholderiaceae bacterium
ATCCCCGCGGCGCGCAGGGCCCGGGCGACGGGGGCGTCCTGGCCCGGCTTCGGGCGCGCGTCGGCGGGCAGCGCGCGGAACCAGTCGCACTGCGCCGAGACCGCGCAGCGCCCGCACTGCGGCATGCGCGCGAGGCAGACGTAGCGGCCGTGCAGGATCAGCCAGTGGTGCGCATCGTCGAGGTACTTCGCCGGAATGCGCTCGAGCAGCCCGAGCTCGACCGCCAACGGCGTCCTGCCCGGCGCCAGCCCGGTGCGGTTGGCGACGCGGAAGACGTGCGTGTCGACCGCCAGCGTCGGCTCCCCGAACGCGACGTTGAGCACGACGTTGGCCGTCTTGCGGCCGACGCCCGGCAGCGCCTCCAGCGCGGCGCGGTCCCGCGGTACCTCACCCCCGTATCGCTCGACGAGGATGCGGCAGGTCTCCAGCAGGTGCTTCGTCTTCGTCCGGTAGAGGCCGATCGTGCGCACGTGGGCCTCGATGCCCTCGGCGCCGAGCGCCAGCATGCGCTGCGGCGTCGGCGCCTTCGCGAACAGCGTGCGCGTGGCCTTGTTGACGCTGACGTCGGTGGCCTGCGCGGACAGCAGCACGGCGGCGAGCAGCTCGAAGACGCTCGCGTAGTGCAGCTCGGAGGCGGGCTCGGGATTCGCGCGCTGCAGCGTCGCGAAGAAGGCGTCGATGTCGGCAGGGGTCATTCGCGTCTCAGGCGGTGGATCGGCGTCGCGTCCAGGAGCGGACGAGCGGCTGCAATTGGACCATCAGCACGCAGCCGAGGATCAGCGCGCATCCGGCCATCCCGCGGGCGTCGAGCCGCTCGCCCAGGAACGTCGCACCGAAGGCGGCGGCGAACACGGTCTCGGACGACAGCACGATCGCCGAGTCGGCCGGGCGCGCCTCGCGCTGGGCGACCACTTGCAGCGTGTAGCCGAGCGCGACCGAGACGGCACCGGTGTAGGCGATGGGCCCGAGCGTGCGCGCGACGCCGGCCGCGGTCGGCGCCTCGAACGCGAGGCCGGCCGCCAACGCCAGCGCGCCGCAGGCCGCGAACTGCCCGCAGGCGACGACCATCGGCCCGCTCAGCCGGTTGGCCGCGTGACCCACGAGCAGCACGTGCACCGCCCAGGGCACGCTGCTCGCGATCGCCCAGGCGTCGCCGGGCTGCAGCGCGAGCGCGGTGCCAGCAGCGGCGGTCAGCATCCATGTGCCCGCGAGGCAACCGGCGACGGCGGGCGCGATCGTCCAGTGCGGACGCTGCCCCAGCGCCAGCCAGGCGAGCAGCGGCACCTGCGGGATGTAGAGCGCGGTCAGGAAGCCGGTGTGCGTGACGCTCGCGCGCAGCAGCGCGACCTGCTGCAGCGCCGCGCCGAGGAACACCACCCCGCCCAGCAGGCCGATGTAGCCGAGGTCGCGCCGCCGCGGCCGCCGGCCGCTCGCACCGAGCGAGCGCCATTCGCGCCAGGCCAGGGGCGCGACGATCGCGGCGCCGAGGAGGAAGCGCAGGCCCGTGAAGGTCAGCGGCGGCAGGTCGCGCGCGGCCAGGG
>DASVLN010000081.1:0-1738 GCA_036384855.1 Burkholderiaceae bacterium
GCCAGCGCGCGCGCGAGCGGCGTCGTGCGCGGCTGCCACCACGAGCGCTGGAGCCGGTGGGCGAACGTCTCGGTCATCGCGGCGGGGGAGGTCGTCGGTCGGGGCGGGGCCAATGAATCGGGGCCGGCGATCGAGCGGCGATCGGCGGCCCCGGCGGTTCGGATCGGCGGGCGATCAGGGCGAGGCCGTGCCGCCCGCGCCGTTGGTCGCCTGCGCGGCGAAGGTCATGCGCGACAGGCCCGCGCGGCGCGCCGCCTCGAGCACGTTGATCACCGCCTGGTGCGTCGACATCGCATCCGCCGAGATGATCAGGAAGGGCTCCTTGCGCTGGCTCGCGGCCGCCTGCAGCGCGGCGGTCAGCTGGTCGACGTTGCGGCCGTCCACCGCCTGGTGGTCGACGGCGTAGCGGCCGTCGGCGGCCACGGAGACGATGATCTCGGCCTCGCGGTCGCGCGCGGCCGCGGCATCGGCGGCCGGCAGCGTGACCTGGAGCTCGGTGAACTTCGAATAGGTCGTCGACAGCATCAGGAAGATCAGGATCACCAGCAGCACGTCGATGAACGGGATGAGGTTGATCTCGGGATCTTCCGGGCGAGGCTTGCGGAAGTTCATCGCGGCGCCCGCCTCACTTCAGACCGGGGCGCCCGAGGCGCACCAGCTGGGCGAGCAGCTGCTCGGACGACTGCTCCAGCGTGTGCAGGTAGTCGTCGACGCGGCCGCGGAAGTAGCGGTAGAACATCAGCGACGGGATCGCCACCAGCAGGCCGCCGGCGGTGTTGTACAGCGCGGTCGAGATGCCGTGCGCGAGTTCCACCGGGTTGGCGCTGCCGGCCGAGCCGGTCTGCGAGCCGAAGATCTCGATCATGCCCACCACGGTGCCGAACAGGCCCAGCAGCGGCGCCACGGCGGCCACCGTGCCCAGCGTGTTGAGGTAGCGGTCGAGCTTGTGGGCGGCGTCGCGGCCGGCGCCCTCGAAGGTCTGGCGCAGCTGCTGCTCCGAAGAGCGCGGGTCGAGCGCGAGCTGCTTCAGGCCGGCGGCCAGCACGTTGCCCAGCAGCGAGTTGTCGGCCAGCTTCGCGATGACGTCGGGCGCCGGCAGTCCGTTGCGCGTGACCGCCAGGACCTCGCCGAGGAGGTAGCCGGGCGCGACGCGGGCCGCGCGCAAGGCCATGAACCGTTCGACGACGACCGCCACCGCGATCACGGAGCAGAGGAACAGCGGCACGATGGGCCAGCCGGCCTCCAGTAGGATCTTGAACAAAATCGACCTTTCGACAATGCGGATGCGCCGGCCGCGTCGTCGCGGCGGGCCGGTCGCGGCGCTCGGCGGGTGCCGTCGCCAGCGCGGATTATGGCGTGACGGCGCGCGCTTTCCAGCGCGGTCGCGGTGTGCGTTTGTAGCCGGCCAGCGATCCACACGATCTGTGGAAAACTTTGTGGGTAAGTGGGGCCGACGGCCCCCGGAGCCGCGATTTTCCGTGCTTCGAACTGGATTGCCTTAAAATCGGGCACTGAAAAATGCTTGTGAATCAATGGCTTGCGTGTTAATAGCGTGCGCGTCCGCGGTATCGGCGGCCGGCCTCGGAGTCTTCTGAAAATGTGGAGTACTAGGGTTTGTCCCCTCGATTCGTGACCGGGAGCCGTGCCAATGCCTGATCCATTCGCCGTCCCGGGCTTCGGGCCCGCGCCGTCCCCGCGGCCGTCGTCGTCCGCCGCGCCGCCGCGGCCCCAGGCGTGG
>DASVLN010000082.1:0-5255 GCA_036384855.1 Burkholderiaceae bacterium
TGCACAGCGCGGCGATCCACGGGCGCGACGGCCGGGTAACGGGCGTGTCGGCGCGTGAACCGGCAAACGGCGCTCCCGCCGAGCGGGCCGCGGCCATCAGGACAGGGGATTGCGGGACGCCGCGCCGGCGCGCCGCGCGCCGTCACTTCACGAAGGAGTTCAGCTGGATGATCGGCAGCAGCACCGACAGCACGATCAGCATCACCACGCCGCCCATCGCGACGATCAGCAGCGGCTCCAGCAGCGTCGCGAGTGCGAAGGCGCGGCGCTGCACCTCGTTGCCGAGCTGGCGCGCCGCGCGATCGAGCATCACGGGCAGCTGGCCGGTCTGCTCGCCCAGGCGCGCGAACATGGCGAGCAAGCCGGGGAAGCGCTTGTGCGCCGCGAGCGCGGAGGCGAGCGGCGCGCCCTCGCGCACCTGCACCAGTGCCTCCATCGCGTCCGCCCGCATGGCGTGGTTGGACAGCGTCTCGGCCGCTGCCTGCAGCGCCTTCAGGATCGGCACGCCCGAGCCCGCGAGCATCGCCAGCGTGCCGGCGAAGCGCGCCGCGTTGTAGCCGCGCGCCAGGCGCCCGGCCAGCGGCAGGTTGAGCGTCATCGCGTCGAACCGGGTGCGGAACGCGGGCTGGCGCAGCGCCGTGGAGAACAGGAAGCCGCCCGCCACCAGCACGCCCAGCGCGACCAGGCCCCACTGGCGCACGAACGCGCTGATCCCGAGCATCAACTGCGTGAGCAAGGGCAGCGCGTGCTTGCCGCTCGCGAAGACGGACGCGACCTGCGGCACCACGTAGGTGACGAGGAAGGTGACGATGACGACGGCGATGATGCTGACGATGATCGGGTACAGCGCGGCGCCGAGCAGCTTGCCCTTGAGCGCCTGGCGCTCCTCGAGGTCGTCGGCCAGGCGCTCGAGCACGCGCCCGAGCGCGCCGCTCTGCTCGCCGGCGGCGACGACGGCGCGGTACACGTCGTCGAACTCGCGCGGCACGGTGCCCAGCGCGCGCGCGAAGGTCGCGCCGCCGTTGACCTCGCTGCGCAGGTGGGCGACGAGGTCGCGCTGGGACTGCACCTCGGCCTCGTCGGACAGCGCCGTCAGCGCGCGCTCCAGCGGCAGGCCGGCCGCGACCAGGCCGGCGAGCTGGCGCGTCCACACCGCCAGGCCCGACGACGAGAAGGCCTTGCGCGAGAAGCGCCCGGCCGGCCGGCTGTCGTCGGCCACCGCGACCGGCGCGAGCCCGAGCGGCACGAGGCTCAGCCCGCGCAGGTGCGCGCGCGCGGCCTTCATCGACTCGGCCTCGACGATGCCGTTGGCGGTCTTGCCGGCGATGTCCAGCGCTTCGTACTTGTAGGCGGGCATGGCGGTGTCGGTACGGGAACGAGGTTGGGGTCGGCTGGATCAGTCGCGCGTCACGCGCACGACCTCCTCCAGCGAGGTCACGCCCTCGGCGACGAGCCGCTCGCCGTCCTCGCGCATCGTGCGCATGCCGTTGGCGCGGGCCGCGGCGATGATCTGCTGCTCGGGCGCGCGGCCGTGCACCAGCGCCTGGATCGCCTCGTCGACCACCATCAGCTCGTACACGCCCGTGCGGCCCTTGTAGCCGCTGTGGCCGCACTGCTCGCAGCCGACCGGGTGCCAGCGGTGCTCGTCGTCCTCGCGCTTGCAGAACTCGCACAGCTTGCGCACGAGGCGCTGCGCGAGCACGCCCAGCAGCGACGAGCTGAGCAGGAATGGCTCGACGCCCATGTCGATCAGGCGCGCGACGGTCGACGGCGCGTCGTTGGTGTGGACGGTGGCGAGCACCAGGTGGCCCGTCAGCGAGGCCTGGATGGCGATCTGCGCGGTCTCGAAGTCGCGGATCTCGCCGATCATCACCACGTCCGGATCCTGGCGCAGGATCGCGCGCAGCGCCTTCGCGAAGGTGAGGTCGATCTTCGGGTTGACCTGCGTCTGGCCGATGCCGGGCAGCTCGTACTCGACCGGATCCTCCACCGTCAACACGTTGGACGTGCGCGTATCGAGGCGCGAGAGCGAGGCGTACAGCGTCGTCGTCTTGCCGGAGCCGGTCGGGCCGGTCACGAGCACGATGCCGTGCGGCTGGTTGACGAGGCGGTTGAACTCGTGGAGCACGTCGCCGCTCATGCCCAGCGCCTCGAGGCTGAACTTCGCCTCGCCCTTGTCGAGCAGGCGCAGCACCGCGCGCTCGCCGTGCGCGGACGGCAGCGTCGAGACCCGCACGTCGATCGCGCGGCCGCCGATGCGCAGCGAGATCCGGCCGTCCTGCGGCAGGCGCTTCTCGGAGATGTCGAGCTCGGCCATGATCTTCAGGCGCGAGATCAGCGCCGCGTGCAGCGCCTTGTTCGGCTGCACGACCTCGCGCAGCGTCCCGTCGACCCGGAAGCGCACGCTGGAGCTGCGCTCGTAGGGCTCGATGTGGATGTCGCTCGCGCCGTCCTTGGCCGCCTGCGTGAGCAGCGCGTTGAGCATGCGGATGATCGGTGCGTCGTTGGCGGCCTCGAGCAGGTCCTCGACGGCAGGCAGCTCCTGCATCATGCGCGAGAGGTCGACGGCGCTCTCGACCTCGCCCACGACCGCCGCGGCGCTGCCCTCGCCGCCCGAGTAGGCCTCGGCGATGCGCGCGCTCAGCGTCGCGGGCGCCGAGCGCTCGATGCGGTCGATGGCGTGCAGGCGCAGCACCTCGGCCAGCGCGGTGCGCGAGGTGCCCTCGCTCACGTGCAGCGTGCGCTCGCGGCCGTCGTCCTCGAGCAGCATCAGGTGCGTCTTCGCCCACGCGTAGGGCAGGGGATGGCGTGCGCCCATGGTCGCCTCCGTCTCGTTCGTCGCGCGTCGCGGGTTACTTCGTGGGGACCGACGCGGCCGGCGCGGGTGCGACGGTCGTCGTGGTCGTGGTGGTCGTCGTCGACGAGCCCGGCTGCGGCGCGACCGGCGTCATCTGCCCCAGCGGCACGAACGTGGGCTGCGGCGCCTGCTGCGGCAGCGGCTGGGCAGCGCCGGGGCCGTAGATCGCGCCCGGGCGGTGCAGGTCGGGCAGCGGATCGACGTTCTGCATCTTCACGCTGCCCTCCTGCGAGTCCTGCGGCGTCGGCAGGACGCGGGTGTCGGCGCCGATGCGCGGCACCACCGGCGCGTCGTTCACGCGCAGCACGATGTTCTTGGCGGGCTGCGTGGTCTCCTGCTGGCGGCGGATCGCGTCGTAGCGGTTGAGCGTGATCGCATCGGCGTCCGATTGCGAGCGCATCACCACCGGGCGCAGGAACAGCATCAGGTTGCGCTTCGAGCGCGTGCGGTTCTGGCTCTTGAACAGGTTGCCGATGAGGGGGATGTTGCCCAGCAGCGGCACCTGGTCGACCTCGTCGTTGTAGTCGTCCGAGATCAGGCCGCCGAGGACGATCAGCGAGCCGTCGTCGACGGTCACGTAGCCTTCGTACGAGGTCTTGTTCGTCGTCTGGCCGCCGGTGCCGGGCGCGACGGAGGAGTTCTCCTCGTAGATCGTCATGCGCACGGTACCGTTCTCCCCGATCGAGCTCTTGATGCGCAGCGTGATGCCGACGTCCTGGCGCTCGACCGTCTGGAACGGGTTGACGGAGCTGGAGCTCGACCCCGTGTTGGTGTAGCTGCCGGTGACGAGCGGGATGTTCTGGCCGACGACGATCTTGGCCTCCTCGTTGTCCATCGCGATCAGGTTCGGCGTGGCCAGGACGTTCGCGCCGGTGTTGGTCTCGAGGAACTGCGCGAGCGCGCCCAGCGTGTAGTAGCTGCCGAGGTTCTTGACGATGCCGATGTTCAGGCCGTTGCTGATCGCGTTGGTGCCGCTGCCGACCAGCGTCTGCGCGGTCGAGGAGACTCCGCTCGTGCCCTTGATCAGCGACGCCGAGCCGGTCAGGATGTTGTTGAGCGTGCTCTGCGAGCCGAAGTTGGTGCCGGCGCCGGTGAGCGTCGAGTCGCCCTTGCGGCCGAACAGGTTCTGCCACTGGAAGCCCATCTGCGCGGCCTTGGTCTCGTCCATCGTGACCATCAGCGCCTCGACGTAGACCTGCGCGCGGCGCACGTCGAGCTGGTCGATCACCGTCCGCATCTGCCGGTACAGCGGCTCGGAGGCGGTGATGATGAGCGAGTTGGTCGCGGGGTCGGCCTGCACCTGCCCGCCGGTGGACGGGTGCGCCGAGGCCGACACCGGGTTGGTCGACTGCGGCGAGGCGTTGCCGCCGGTCGTGCCGGAGGTGCTGGTCATGGAGCTGGAGCTCGTCGCGTCCCGGTTGCTCCCGCCGAACGCGGAGGTCTGGCCGCTCGCGTTGCCCGAGCCGCCGCCCGTGCCGCCGCTGCTGCCGCCGCCGCCGCCCACGCTGCCGCTGGCGATGGCCGCGCGCAGCACCTCGGCGATCTTGGTCGCGTCGGCGTTCTTCAGGTACACCACCCAGATGTTGCCGGCCGGGCCGCCGCCGGCGGTGGGCTGGTCCAGCTTGTCGACGATCATGCGCGCCTGCGCCATGCGCGTCGCATTGGCCGCGCGGATGATCAGCGAGTTGGTGCGCGGGTCGACGAGGATCGAGGTCTGCGCCGTCTGGCCCGGCACGCCCGGCGTCTGCACGGCGCCGCCGTCCACGAGCTTCTGCACCAGCTGCACGATGTCGGAGGCGACCGCGTTCTTCAGCGGCACGACCTCGAGCTCGGAGCCCGAGGGCTGGTCGAGCGCCTCGATGATGCGGCCGAGGCGCTGGAGGTTGTCGGCGTAGTCGGTGATGACCAGCGAGTTGCTGCCCGGGCTCGCGTTGATCGTGTTGTTGGCGGTGATCAGCGGCCGCAGGACGGCCACGAGGTTGTTCGGGTTCTCGTGCTGCAGCTTGAAGATCTGCGTCAGCACCTGGTCGCCCGAGCGCGCCGGGGTACCCACCGAGACGACGCCGGTCTGCAGCTTGGCGTCGGCCTCGGGCACCACCTTCAGGAACCCGCCGGCCTCGACGACGGTGAAGCCCAGCCCGCGCAGCGCCGCGAGGTAGCTGCGATAGGCCTCCGACAGCGGCTGCGGCTTGTCGTTGTAGACGGTGATCGTGCCCTTGACGCGCGGGTCGACGAGGATGTCGCGGTTGAGCATCGCGCCGATCGCGCGCGAGACGGCCTCGATGTCGGCGTTGACGAAGTTCAGGGTCACCGGCGTGTTGCGCGCGCGGGCGGTGGGCACGGCGTCCTCGCCGGCCGAGGCCTGCGCGGCGGCGGCGTGGGGCGCGGCCTGCACGGG
>DASVLN010000083.1:0-1555 GCA_036384855.1 Burkholderiaceae bacterium
GACGACTGCGGCGGACGCGCTCCGCCACGCAGCGCCGCGTGGCGTGCAATCCGCCCGCAAGCGCGCCCGCCCCTGCACTCCTCGCGGGCGCCGCCATCCGCTAGGATGTCCGTCGCCCGCGCCGTCAATCCCAAGAACCGCCAAGCCCGCAGTCGCGCCCGTGAGCTCCGAACTCGTCCTGTCCGAACTTCGCCTGCAGACCCGCGCCGAGCACGATCGCCTCGAGCGCATCCTGCAGCTCGAGGAGCCGATGACGCTGGCCCGCTACACGGCGATCGTCGCCGGCTTCGACGCCTTCCTGCGCGCCTGGGAGCCCCGCGTGCAGGCCGCGCTGCCGCCGCGCCTGCAGCCGTGGTTCCGCGCGCGCCGGCGCGGCGGCTTCGCGACGGCCGACCTCCACTGGCTGCGGGACGTCGCCGGCGAGGCGGCGCGCGCGCCCGACACGTCGGCGGTCGAGCGCCTGCCCCTGGACGCGCTGGCGCAGGTGCTGGGCTCGATCTACGTGATCGAGGGCTCCGCGCTCGGCGGCCGCGTCATCGCGCCGCGCCTCAAGGCGACGCTGGATCTCGTGCCCGGCCGCGGCGCCAGCTATTTCCACGGCTTCGGCGGCGCGACCGGCGAGATGTGGCGCGACTTCCGCGTCCTCGCCGCGCTGGAGGTCGGGGAATCCCCCGCCGCCATCGCCCGCGCCTGCCGGAGCGCGCGGCGCACGTTCGGCGTGCTGATCGACCTGTTCGCGCCGCTCGCGCGCGAGCCGGACCTGCGGCTGCCGGTCGAGCTCGATCGGGAGCCGGAGGTCATCGACGTCTTCACCGCCGCGCCGGGCGACCCCGGCCCGGACACCATCATCGACGTCCTCGGTCCGACCGAGGTCTCCGGCGAGCTCATCGACGTCACGCACGACGAGCAGGACACCGTCCGGATCGCGCGCGCCGACCTGCAGATCGAGCTCCCCGCCGATCCTCCGGCCGCGGCGGGGCCCGACACGGTCATCGACGTGCTGGGCTCGGGCGAGCCGGCCGACACGATGTTCGACGTCCTGGCCGAGCCGCGCGAGGAAGGCCCCGTCGACGCCCCGCCGCATGCGGACGCGGCGGACACCGTGATCGACGTCCTGGGCTCGGGCGAGCCGCCGGACACCGTGTTCGATGTCCTGGCCGAGCCGCGCGAGCCGGGGCCGGTCGACGCCCCGCCCCGCGATGGCGACCTCGACACCATCATCGACGTGCTCGGCTCGGGCGAGCCGCCCGACACCGTGATCGACGTGCTGACCCTGCACCCGGCGGTCGACGAGCGTCGGGCGCCGCGGCGCTGAAGGCCCGTCGCGCCGCGCAGGCGCCTCGATTGCTCGAAGGGCCCGCCGCCCGAAATCGCGATGCGATCGTCGCCATGCGAGGACGCATCACGTAGACTGCCCCTCCCCAGCCCGACCCCCGCAGCCTGCCCTCATGCAGACCGACCGGCCCGACCTCACCGCCTGCGCCGACGAGCCGATCCGGATTCCCGGAGCCATCCAGCCGCACGGCCGCCTGCTCGTGTTCGACGAGGACACCGG
>DASVLN010000084.1:0-6503 GCA_036384855.1 Burkholderiaceae bacterium
CCAATGAAAACGGGCGCCGAGGCGCCCGTCGTCCGTTCGCGGAGGCCGGCTCAGGCCGACTTCTTCGCGGCGCGGCGGCGCGCCAGGCCGCCGACGGCCGCGAGGCCGGCCAGCATCAGGGCCGCGGAACCGGGTTCCGGCACGGCCGAGACTTCGGCGGTCACCGCACCGGCATTGTCGAGCGTGTAGCTGTCCCAGTAGTACAGGGTCAGCGTGCCGGCGCTGCTGGCGACGCCGCTGAAGCTGGTTCCGACCGCGAAGTACGGGCCCGTGCCGATGCGGCCGACCAGTTCGCCGTACGCGAACGTGCCGTCGGCGGTGGAGTAGGTGCCCCAGTTCTGGCCGATGAGCGTGCCGGCGGGCTGGCCGGACTCGTCGGAGCCCGTGGCGTACAAGTCGTGCGTGAGGCCGTCGGCGTTGGACCAGCGCGGCAGCGCACCGGCGCTCCACAGGTCGGTCGGGTCGACGGTCACCGTGAAGGCCTCGCCGGCGTGCAGGGTGACGGCCGTGGCGCCGGACGTGCCGTAGGCGTCGGCCAGGGCGTCGACGACCACCGGGGTCGAGGCGTGCGCGGTGCCGGCGACGGCGAGCGCGGCGGCAGCGATGGCGAGCAGCTTGTTCATCGTGGGAACCCTCCTGGACATGCGCCGGGCGGACGCCCGAGCTCGACAGTGATTGGGCGCCGTTTTGCTGCTGTGCACCATCCCCAAAGCTGGGGATCCGGTGCATGCCCCCGGCCGTCCGTCGCGCTGCCGGCGCCATGCATCGGAAACGCAAAGCCCCAGCTCGACCGTGGCGGGGATACTGCTCGACAATGAGGGCGGGCGCGGCCATCGCAGGCCGAAATAGTGCAGGACTTGGCTAAGCGCGCGCTTTTGACGCCGGGCGGCCTTGTTCCCCCGCCGGCAAAACAAGATAAACGCGCTGTCGACCCGCCGGCGTCTTCGCCGCGAGCCGCGTCACGAACAAACATCAGTCGAGGGTTTTCGACATGCAGGGCAGCATCAGCAGGCGTCCGGCCCGCCAGGCCGGCGAAGACGAGACCGCATCGGGGTTGACGAGCGCTGTCGGCGTCGTCGAGGCCATCGCGGCCGTCGCCGCGGTCGCCGACGGCGCCTCGGCCGGCCGGCTCGAGCTCGAGGCGCTCGAGTCGGAGCTCGTCTACCGCGGTCCCGAGCGCCGCAGCGACGCCTACCGCGGCCCCGAGCGCCGCGGCCCGGGCGCCGGGCTGGCCAAGCTGCTGGCCAGCGTGCTCGACGAGGTGGACTACGGCCTGCTGCTGATCGCCGCCGACGGCCACGTCGTGCACGCCAACCACGCGGCGCGCATGGAGCTCGCGGAATCGAAGTCGGTTCGCCTGCAGGGCCGCCGGCTCGTCGGCCGCTCGCCCGCCGACCAGCGGCTGCTCGACGACGCGCTCGTCGCGGCGCGCGACGGCGGGCGGCGCAAGATGCTCAGCCTGCGCAACGAGGAGTCGGGCGCGGAGGGCCGCTCGTGCGACCTGTCCATCATCCCGCTGCCGACCGCGCTGTCCGCGCACACGAGCGGCCACGCGGTGCTGATCGCGCTGCCGCGACCCCGCATCGCCGAGACGCTGTCCGTCGACGCGTACGCACGCGAGCTCGGCCTCACGCGGCGCGAGCAGGAGGTGCTCGCCGGGCTGTGCGAGGGCCGGCGCGTCAAGGAGATCGCGGCCCGCCTCGAGATCGGCGAGGAGACCGTGCGCAGCCACGTCAAGCGCCTGAAGGCCAAGACCGGCTGCACCGGCATCGTCGACATCGTCAACCAGCTCTCGCGCCTGCCGCCCATGGTCGGTGCGCTGCGCCAGTCCACGGCCGCCTGAGGCCGGGCGGCTGGACGCGAAAAGTCCTCTCGCCGCCCGCGCGCCGGCCGATATAATCGCCAACCATTCCCGAGGAGCGTTGCGAGGCCCGGCTGCCCAGCCGATGCGCCCCAGGCTCGGGACCCTTCCCAAGGCAACGGCGCTCACCCGCTTCGCGACCAGCGAACGTTCCGGGTGAGCTGCATCTCGTCGCAGCGAACTGGGCGAGCTCGCCGGCCGCGTCCGCGGGTCTTCCACGGAGATCCCCATGAACGCTGCACTCAAGCCCCTGCCCACCGACGCCTACGTCGTCGCCGACCTCTCGCTGGCCGACTGGGGCCGCAAGGAAATCGCCATCGCCGAGAGCGAGATGCCCGCGCTGATGGCCGTGCGCTCGGAATACGGCGCGAGCCAGCCGCTCAAGGGCGCGCGCATCGCCGGCAGCCTGCACATGACCATCCAGACCGCGGTGCTGGTCGAGACGCTGCAGGCCCTCGGCGCCGAGGTGCGCTGGGCGTCGTGCAACATCTTCTCGACGCAGGACCACGCCGCCGCCGCGCTGGTCGCCGCCGGCACGCCGGTCTTCGCGTACAAGGGCGAGACGCTCAAGGACTACTGGGACTACACCCACCGGATCTTCGAGTTCGGCGCCGCGGGCGCGGCCGGCGAGGGCCCGAACATGATCCTCGACGACGGCGGCGACGCGACGCTGCTGATGCACCTGGGCCAGCGCGCCGAGAAGGACGCATCGGTCGTCGCCAACCCGACCAGCGAGGAGGAGCGCGAGCTCTTCGCCGCGATCAGGGCCAAGCTGGCCGTCGACCCGGGCTGGTACACGCGCAAGAGCCGCGAGATCGTGGGCGTCACCGAGGAGACGACGACCGGCGTGCACCGCCTGGCCGAGATGTCCGCCAAGGGCACGCTGCTGTTCCGCGCGATCAACGTCAACGACTCGGTCACCAAGAGCAAGTTCGACAACCTCTACGGCTGCCGCGAATCGCTGGTCGACGGCATCAAGCGCGCCACCGACGTGATGATCGCCGGCAAGGTCGCGGTCGTGGCCGGCTACGGCGACGTCGGCAAGGGCTCGGCGCAGGCGCTGCGCGCGCTGTCGGCGCAGGTCTGGGTCACCGAGATCGACCCGATCAACGCGCTGCAGGCGGCGATGGAGGGCTACCGCGTCGTCACGATGGACGAGGCCGCGGCGCTGGGCGACATCTTCGTCACCTGCACCGGCAACAAGAACGTCATCACCTACGACCACATGAACGCCATGAAGGAGCAGGCGATCGTGTGCAACATCGGCCACTTCGACAACGAGATCGACATCGCCTCCCTCGAGCACTGCAAGTGGGAGGAGATCAAGCCGCAGGTCGACCACGTGATCTTCCCGAACGGCAAGCGCATCATCATGCTCGCCAAGGGCCGGCTCGTGAACCTGGGCTGCGCCACCGGCCATCCGAGCTACGTGATGTCGTCGAGCTTCGCCAACCAGACGCTGGCGCAGATCGAGCTCTTCAGCCGTCCCGACCAGTACCAGGTCGGGCAGGTCTACGTGCTGCCCAAGCACCTCGACGAGAAGGTCGCGCGGCTGCAGCTGTCCAAGCTCAACGCGAAGCTGACCGAGCTGACCGACGAGCAGGCCGCGTACATCGGCGTGTCCAAGAACGGCCCCTACAAGCCCGACACTTACAGGTACTGACTCGCTAGCACTCCCTGCCCCCCAAGGGGGTGAGCCTGGACACAGGCCGTCCGGTGGACGGACTGTCGCCTGGCGAACGCCGGACGCTTGCGTCCGGCAGGCGTGCAGACCGGCAAAGCCGGATCTGCGGCTTCCCCGTGTCTCGTCGGATGCGGGCGAGCGGCAGCGCCGATGTCGGCCTGCACCGTCGCTGCGCTCGTGACGATGGAAGAATTTCTATGAGAACCATACCCCTGAGCCTCGAGTTCTTCCCGCCGAAGACGCCCGAAGGCGTGACCAAGCTGGCGGCCGCGCGGGCCGAGCTGTACGCGCTGGAGCCGGAGTTCTGTTCCGTCACCTACGGCGCGGGCGGATCGAACCAGCAGGGCACGCTTGCGGCGGTGCAGGCGATCCGCGCGGAAGGCCGGGTCGGCGTGCCGCACTTCACCTGCATCGGCACCACGCGCGCGAGCGTGGGCGAGACGCTGGACGCCTTCCGGGCGGCCGGCATCGACCGCATCGTCGCGCTGCGCGGCGACCTGCCCAGCGGCGCGGGCAGCTTCGGCGAGTTCCGCTACGCCAGCGAACTGATCGAGCAGATCCGCGCCCACTCCGGCGACCACTTCCACATCGAGGTCGCCGCCTATCCAGAGACCCATCCGCAGGCCCGGTCGCCCGAGGCCGACCTGAAGGCCTTCGCCGCCAAGGTCGCCGCGGGCGCGGACTCGGCGATCACGCAGATGTTCTTCAACGCGGACGCCTACTTCCGCTTCGTCGAGGACGCACGCCGCATCGGCGTCGACGTGCCCATCGTGCCGGGCATCATGCCGATCACCAACTCCAGCGGCCTCATGCGCTTCGCCGACGCCACCGGCTGCGAGATCCCGCGATGGATGCGCCTGCGCCTGCAGGCCTTCGGCGACGACACGAAGGGCATCCGGGCGTTCGGCCTCGAGGTGATGGCCGCGCTGTGCGAGCGCCTCGTGGCCGGCGGCGCGCCGGGGCTGCACTTCTACACGATGAACCAGTCGGCGGCGACGCTGGCCCTGGCCCGGGCGCTCGGTCGCTGAGCCCTGCGCGGGGCGGGCGTCGCGCCCGCCTTCCGGGCCCCGCGGGATGCGGCGGCCCGGGTTTCCTCTCGCCCGGCCGTCACGGCACCGTCACGCGCGGCGCGGACACTTCCGCGCCGCGGGAGCGGCCTTCGCATGCATGCGTGCACCTGGAAGCCGCCCCCGCCTTTTCATGCCGGGGCGTCGTGGAGGCGTCGCCGGCACCGTCGTTGGATACAAGAACCGGACCGCCCATGCCGACCTTCCCGAAGAGCGCCGCCGCGCCCGCATTCGCCCTGCTGCCGCTCGTCGCGGCCCTCGCCGCCGCGCCGGCCGCCGCCGCGAACTTCACGATCACCGGCTCGTCGACGAGCGCGCAGACGCTGGGCAGCGGCTCCGGCCAGGCCGGCACGGTGACGGCCGGCTCGTCGCTGACCGTCGGCGGCGGCACGGTGGCGGTCTCGGTCACCGGCAACAACGCCACGCTGACCAACCTCGGCACGATCAGCCAGACGCGCAGCGGCCGCGTGATCCGCGACAACACCGGCGTCAGCGGCCTCGTGGTCACCAACGGCAGCGCGACGAACTCGACGGCCCTGATGCAGGCCGCCGACGCGGACGTGATCCAGATGAACAAGTCGCCGGCCGGCGTGACGCTCGACAACTACGGCCAGATGATCTCGCTGAACGCGTCGGCGGGCGGCGCGCAGGCGGTGGACTTCAACGCGATCGCCTCCGGCCCGAACGCGGTCAACAACTACGCCGGCGCGCTGATGAAGGCCTTCGAGGCCGACGCCGTGCGGCCCGGCGTCAACGGCAGCGTCTACAACGCCGGCACCATCCTGTCGATCACGACGACCGGCAGCTCGAGCGACGGCATCGACATGCAGAACAACTCGGGCGTGTCCATCGTCAACGACACGACCGGCCTGATCGAGGGCGGCCGCCACGGCATCACCGGCGGCGCGGTCGACGCGACCGTCGCCTACCTGGCCTCGATCACCAACAAGGCCGGCGGCGTGATCCAGGGCGACAACGGCTCGGGCATCAACATCGACGGCTTCAACGCCAAGGAGCTCGTGACCGTCGTGAACGCCGGCACGATCAAGGGCTACGGCGTGACGGGCGACGGCGACGGGGTGGACGTCGACGGGCTCGTCAACCTGACCAACACCGGCGTGATCCGCTCGGGCAACGCGGTGCCGGACGCGGGCGACGCGATCGCCTACAGCGAGGGCGTCAGCGTCGGCGGCGGCACGATCACCAACTCGGGCACGATCGAGGGCCTGGTCGCCGCGGGCAACGCGAAGGCGGTCGGCCGCGGCATCACGCTGACGGGCAACGACATCACTTCGGGCCCGCTCGCCGGCACGCGCGAGGGCCTGTACGGCAACGCGGTCGTCGACAACCTCGCCGGCGGCCTGATCCGCGGCCAGAACGACTCGGCCATCGCCGTCACCGGCGCGAAGAGCGGCTACACCGTGACGATCAACAACGCGGCCGGCGGCACGATCCAGGGCGGCGGCACGACCGCGCCGGCCATCCTCGGCGGGCTGGACGACGACACGGTCAACGACAGCGGCCGCATCGACGGCGCCGGCAGCGGCAAGGCGATCGACCTGGGCGGCGGCAACAACACGGTCAACATCCTGGGCGGCCACGCGGTCGTGCTGGGAGACATCGACGGCGGCGCCGGCGGCACGAACGCGCTGCACTTCACGATCGGCGCGGGCAACGCGTTCTCGTACGCGGGCGCGATCTCGGACTTCGCCACGGTCGATGTGCGCAGCGGCATGGTGACGCTGTCGGGCGCGAGCACCTACACCGGCACGACGACGGTCGAGTCCGGCGCGACGCTGGTGCTCGCCGGCGCCAACCGCCTCGCAGCCGGCAGCGCGCTCGACCTCGCGGGCGGCACGCTGCGGCTGGCGGGCGTGACGGGCGCCGACGC
>DASVLN010000085.1:0-2053 GCA_036384855.1 Burkholderiaceae bacterium
CGTTCCAGATGGGCATGCCGGCCTGCGACGCGTTCCCGCGCAAGCTCTGGGCGACCCTGGGCGTGCGCCGGCTGAGGGCCGCGGGCGTGGCCGATCTCGCATATCCCGATCCGCGCGGCTCGCCGCGCCTGCGCCAGGCGATCGCGGCCTACCTGCTGGTGTCGCGCGGCGTCGACTGCCGGCCCGAGCAGGTCTTCGTCACCGCCGGCTACCGCGCCAGCCTCGACCTCGTGACGCGCGTCCTGCTGCGGCCTAGCGACCGGGTCTGCATCGAGGACCCGTACTACCCGGCCACGCTCGCGCTCCTGCGCGCCGCCGGCCTGCGCGTCGCCTGCGTGGCGGTGGACGAGGAGGGCCTGCGCGTCGACAGGCTCGTCGCGCGGCACGCCGACGCGCGCGCCGTCGTGGTGACGCCCGCGCACCAGGCGCCGCTGGGCGTGTCGATGACGCTCGCGCGACGGATGAAGCTGCTCGCCTGGGCAGCGGCGAACGGCGCATGGGTGGTCGAGGACGACTACGACAGCGAGTTCCGCTACGTCGGCGCGCCGCTGCCCGCGCTGAAGAGCGCCGACGGCGCCGGACGCGTGCTGTACGCCGGCACCTTCAGCAAGGTGCTGCATCCGGGACTCGGCCTCGCATACCTGGTCGTGCCGACGTCGCAGGTCGATGCCTTCACGCAGCAGGTCGTGCGCACCGGCAACGGATGCGCGCACCTGCAGCAGGAGATCGTCGCGGACTTCATGGAACTCGGCCACTTCCCGCGCCACATCCGCCGGATGCGGGGGCTGTACGCGAAGCGGCGGCGGTGGCTGGTCGAGGCGCTGCATGCCGCCTTCGGCCGCGGCGTGCAGGTCGACCTGCAGGCGGGGGGCATGCACCTGCTGGCGCGCTTTCCCGGTCATGGCGCCGACGACGCGCTGGCGGAGCGCGCCCAGGCTCGCGGGCTGGCCGTGCAGGCGCTGTCGCGCCGATCCTCCGGCACGCATGCCGGGCAGGGCCTGCTGATGGGATTCACCAACGTCGTTTCCCGGGAGGACGCGGCCGCCCTCGCGGGGAAGCTGCGGGCGGCGATGGGGCGCTGATTCGCGACAGCCTTGTTACTCACGCTCCTTGCGGCCGATCGCCGACATTGGCGGTGACGACGCACCGATCGCGGCCGTCGCGCCCCCTCAACGCATCGATCGGAGTCCCCGCATGACCGACATCATCCATCGCATCGGCATCAAGGCGCCCGCCGCCGACGTCCACGCCGCGCTCTCGACCATCCCCGGCCTCGCGGGCTGGTGGACCGAGCAGACCTCGGGCAGCTCGCGCGTCGGCGAGCTCGTCGCGTTCCGCTTCCACCTCGAGGACGGCAGCCTGCTCGGCGGCTTCGACATGGAGGTGACCGAGCTGTCCCCCGAGGACAAGGTGCGCTGGCGCGTCAAGGATGGCCCGCCGGAGTGGATCGGCACCGACATCGAATTCAGCCTCTTGCGCCAGGAGGACTGGACCGTCGTGATGTTCGGCCACCGCGGCTGGCGCGAGGAGGTCGAGTTCACGGCCCACTGCAGCACCAAGTGGGCGACCTTCCTCGTCAGCCTGCGCGACTTCGTCGAGACGGGCAAGGGCCGGCCGGCGCCCAACGACGTTCGGATCGGGGACTGGCATTGACGTCGAGTGCGGGGCGCCCGGGTCGGCGCTTCGATGACGCGGTCTTCATACAGATAGGGGGTTAGGGTATCGGAGGATGCGGTGCCTGCGCGGCGGGGCCGTGCGACTCGCGACGCCGCCGCGCGACGGCGCCGTCGAGCGGCGCGGACGCCACTACGAGAATTCGTCGTCATCGAACGATCGCAAACGATCCCGATGATCGCCGCCACCGTAGCCCCCGCGCGAATGCCGCGCGGGTCGGCGCCCCGCAACACTCGACGGCACCGCTCGATGGCCACCAGCTCCCTGTCCGGATTCAGCTTCAACCCCGCCGCGACGTTCCTGCCCGACACCGCCGCCCAGCAGGCCGCCGCCGAGCGCCAGCGGGAGATCGCGGCCGCGCAGGAGGCGGCCCGGCAGG
>DASVLN010000086.1:0-3641 GCA_036384855.1 Burkholderiaceae bacterium
CCGCCGACGCCGCCCAGGCCGCCGAACAGGCCGCGGCCGCAGCGCAGCGTGCCGCTGCCGAACCGGTCGCTGCAGCGGACACGATGTCCGAAGACGCCTGCGCAAGCATCGAGGAGCCGCCGACCGACGATGACGCCGACCTGCCCGCGCTCGCGGCGCTCGACGGCGTCGATCCCGAGAGCCTCGCCGACGCCGACGCCGAAGCGCCTGCCGACGATGCCTCCGAGGCCGCGCCCGCCGCGCCCGACGACGAGGCGCCGCCGATCGCCCTGATCCCGCCGCCGCCGCCCGAGCCGGTCTTCAGCCACCTGCCGCAGGTCTGGGTGCTGGAGCTCTCCAGCTTCCAGCTCGACGGCGTGCGCCACTTCGCGCCGAGCGCCGCGGTCGTCCTCAACGTGACGCAGGACCACCTCGACTGGCACGGCTCGATGGCCGCCTACGCGAAGGCGAAGGCGCAGGTCTACGGCCTGGAGCCGGGCGCCGAGACCATCCTCGTCGTCAACCGCGACGATCCGGCCGTCGAGGCAATGGTGCCCGAGCCCGTCGTGATCAAGCCCGCCGCGCGCGGCCAGCGCAGCCGCACCGTCGCGCGCCGCGTCGTGCGCTTCGGCCTGGACGCGCCGCGCGCGCCGGGCGACTTCGGGCGGGTCGAGGAGAACGGCATGGCCTGGCTGGTGCGCGCGATGGAGGTCGACCCGACGATCAAGCGCCGGCCCGGCGAGGTGGACGACATCGTGCTGAACCGCCTGATGCCGGCCGACGCGCTACGCATCCGCGGCCGCCACAACGCCTCCAACGCGCTCGCGGCGCTCGCGCTGTGCACCGCGATCGGCCTGCCGCTCGCGCCGCTGCTGCACGGTCTGCGCGAGTACCGCGGCGAGCCGCACCGCGTCGAGCCCGTCGGCCAGGTCGGCGACGTCGAGTTCTTCGACGATTCGAAGGGTACCAACGTCGGCGCGACCGTCGCTGCCCTGGCGGGCCTCGGGCTCGACCGCGCGCCGCACAAGCTGGTCGTGATCCTCGGCGGCGACGGCAAGGGCCAGGACTTCGCGCCGCTGGCCGAGCCGCTGCGCCGCCACGCGCGCGCGGCCGCGACGATCGGCAAGGACGCGCCCGCCCTCGAGGCCGTGCTGGCGACCGCGAGCGTCCCGTTCGAGCGCCACGCGTCGCTGCAGGAGGCGACGCGCTGGGCGCTCGCGCAGGCGCAGCCCGGCGACGCCGTCCTGCTGAGCCCGGCCTGCGCGAGCCTGGACATGTTCCGCGACTACAAGCACCGCGCCGACGTGTTCTGCGAGACGCTGCGCGAGCTGGCCGCGGACGAAGGGGACGTGGCATGACCGGCGTCTTCTCGAACCTCCGCCAGCACCTGCCCGAGTGGCCCGGCTTCCGCCCGGTCGAGTGGCTGCGCAAGCGCCGGGACGCCGGGTCGGCCGACGAGCGCGTGCCGATCCGCGACTGGGTCGACGCCGGCCGCCCCACGCGCGTGATGGGCGTGGACTCGGCGCTGATCTGGGTGATCGCGGCGCTGCTGGCCTTCGGCCTCGTGATGGTCTATTCGGCCTCGGTCGCGCTGCCGGACAGCCCGCGCTTCGCGCTGTATTCGTCGACCCACTTCCTCTCGCGCCAGGCCTCGTTCATCGTCATCGGCGCCGTGTGCGCGTTCGCCACCGCGCAGGTCCCGATCGCAGTCTGGGAGAAGTGGGCGCCGTGGATCTTCGCGCTCGCGATGGTGATGCTCGCGCTGGTGCTGATCCCGCACCTGGGCAAGGGCGTCAACGGCGCGCGCCGCTGGATCCCGTTGGGCGTGCTGAACTTCCAGCCCAGCGAGCTCGCCAAGCTGGGCATGTGCATGTACGCGGCCAGCTACATGGTGCGCAAGATGGACGTCAAGGAGCACTTCGTGAAGGCCGTCTGGCCGATGGCCGTGGCGCTGGCCGTCATCGGCGTGCTGCTGCTGGCGGAGCCCGACATGGGCGCGTTCATGGTGATCGCGGCGATCGCGCTCGGCGTCCTGTTCCTCGGCGGCGTCAACGGCCGCATGTTCCTGCTCAGCGTCGCGGTGCTGCTGGGCGCGTTCGTGCTGATGATCGTGTTCAGCGAGTTCCGCCGCCAGCGCATCTTCGCGTACCTCGACCCGTGGAACCCGACCTACGCGCAGGGCAAGGCCTACCAGCTGACGCACTCCCTGATCGCGTTCGGCCGCGGCGAGATCTTCGGCCAGGGCCTCGGCTCGTCGATCGAGAAGCTGCACTACCTGCCCGAGGCGCACACCGACTTCCTGATGGCCGTGATCGGCGAGGAGCTGGGCTTCGTCGGCGTGTTCATCGTGATCGCGGCGTTCTTCTGGCTGACGCGCCGGCTGTTCATCATCGGCCGGCAGGCGATCGCGCTCGATCGCGTCTTCGCCGGCCTGATGTGCCAGGGCGTGGGCCTGTGGATGGGCGCGCAGTCCTTCATCAACTTCGGCGTCAACCTCGGCGTGCTGCCGACCAAGGGCCTGACCCTGCCCCTGCTGAGCTACGGCGGCTCGGGGGTGGTGCTCAACCTCGTCGCCCTCGCGCTGGTGCTGCGCGTCGACATGGAAAGCCGCGCGCTGATGCGGGGAGGTCGCGCATGACGACCACGACCGACGTCGCGACCCGCGTGCCGCCCGCGCGCCCCGTGGGCACGCGCCACCTCGTGGTGATGGCGGCCGGCACCGGCGGCCACGTGATGCCGGGCCTCGCGGTCGCGCGCGAGGTGCAGGCGCGCGGCTGGACGGTCAGCTGGCTCGGGACCCGCACGGGCATGGAGAACCGCCTCGTGCCGCCGTCGGGCATCCCGCTCGACACGATCGACTTCGCGGGCGTGCGCGGCAAGGGCCTGATGGGCAACCTGCGCGGCCTCCTCAAGCTCCTCGCGGCGTTCGGCGCCTGCCGCTTCATCCTGAGTTCGCGCAAGGCGACCGCGGTGCTGGGGATGGGCGGCTACGTCTGCTATCCCGGCGGCAAGGCGGCGCGCCGGCTCGGCAAGCCGCTGGTGCTCGTCAACGCGGACGCCGCGCTCCTGATGTCCAACAAGGCGCTCCTCGCGACCTGCGACCGCATCGCCTTCGGCTTCGACGGCGAGGACGCGCGCCGCACCAACAAGAGCGTGGTGACGGGCAACCCGGTGCGTGCCGAGATCGAGGCGATCGCGCCGCCGGCCGAGCGCTTCGCCACCCGCCACGGCCCGCTGCGCGTGCTGCTGGTGGGCGGCAGCCTGGGCGCGAAGGCGCTCAACGAGGCGCTGCCCGCCGCGCTGCAGATGATCCCCGCCGGCCAGCGCCCGCGCGTCACGCACCAGACCGGCGAGAAGCACTGGGCCGCGGTGCAGGCCGACTACGCGGCGCGCGGCGTCGAGGCCGAGGTCGTGCCCTTCATCGACGACATGCCGCGTCGCCTGGCCGAGTGCGACCTCGTCGTCTGCCGCGCCGGCGCGATCACGGTCAGCGAGCTCTGCGCCGCGGGCGTCGCGAGCATCCTCGTGCCGCTCGTGATCAGCACGACCTCGCACCAGCGCGACAACGCCGAGTACCTGGCCGGCCGCGGCGCCGCGCGCCACCTGCCGCAGTCCGAGCTGACGCCCGAGCGCCTGGCCGCCGAGCTGCGCGCCGCGACGCG
>DASVLN010000087.1:0-4686 GCA_036384855.1 Burkholderiaceae bacterium
CGAGCTCGGGCATCTGCGCGCGCCGCATGCCGCCGGCGTCGAGCAGCGCGTCCGACCACGCCCGCGCCCCGACGTCCAGCCACAGCGTGCCGGCGGCGTCGGACATGTCGCTGAACGCGCTGCCGGTCAGGCGCCAGCGCAGCCAGTCCTTGGGCAGCAGCACGCGGGCGACGCGGGCGTGCACGTCGGGCTCGTGGCGCTCGATCCACAGCAGCTTGGGCGCCGTGAAGCCGGGCATCGCGAGGTTGCCCGCGATCGCCGGCAGCGCCGGCATCCGGCGCACGAGCTCGTCGCACTCGGCGCCGCTGCGCGTGTCGTTCCAGAGGATGGCCGGCCGCAGCACCATGCCGGCGGCGTCGAGCAGCACGGCGCCGTGCATCTGGCCCGCGAGGCCGATCGCCTGCACGGCCGCGAACTCGGCGGGATGCGCGGCGCGCAGCGTGGCCGCGGCGGCGACGAGCGCGTCCCACCAGTCCTGCGGATGCTGCTCCGACCAGTGCGGCCGCGGGCGGGAGACCGCCAGCGGCGCGCCCGCCGTCGCGAGCAGGCGGCCGTCCTCGCCCAGCAGCGCCAGCTTCAGCTCGGACGTGCCGAGGTCGATACCAAGAACCGTATTCACGCGGATACCCCACGATGTACTTCCGCGACATGCCGCACGGGCTTGCCGCCGATGATCATGCCCAGCACGTCGTCCTCGCTCAGGCTGGCGGTGCGGTAGGTGCCGACCATGCGGCCGTTCTTCATGACCGCGAGGCGATCGGACAGGCCGAACACGTCGGGCATGTCGTGCGTGATCAGGAAGATGCCCACGCCCTGCGCCTTCAGCCGCTTCACGAGCTCGTGCACCATGCGCGTCTCTTCCGGGCCGAGGGCGGCACAGGGTTCGTCCATCACCAGCACGCGGGCGTTGAAGTGCAGGGCGCGCGAGATCGCGACCACCTGGCGCTGCCCGCCCGAGAGCGCCCGCACCGGCACGCGGATGTTGCGGAAGTTCGGGTTCAGCTGCGCGAACACCCTGCGCGCGGCGGCCTCCATCGCGTAGTCGTCCAGCGTGTTCCAGCGCGTCATGATCTCGCGGCCGAGGAACAGGTTGGCCACCGCGTCGAGGTTGTCGGCCAGCGCGAGCGTCTGGTGGATCGTCTCGATGCCCAGGGCCTGGGCGTCGGCGGGCTTCTCGATGCGCGCGGCCTGGCCGCCGACGCGGATCTCGCCGCGGTCGACCGCGAAGGCGCCCGCGAGCATCTTCATCAGGGTCGACTTGCCGGCGCCGTTGTGCCCGAGCACGGCGACGACCTCGCCCGGGTCGAGCGCGAGGCTGACGTCCTCGACGGCGTGCACCCCGCCGAAGGACTTGCCCACGCCCGCGAATTCGATGAGGGCGGAGGTCGTCATGCGACACGCTCCCCGCTCCAGCGTCGATAGAGCACGTCGAACGCGACGGCGACGATGAGCACCTGGCCGATGATGATCATGCGCTGGCCGATGCCCACGTCCAGCAGCAGCAGGCCGCTGTCGAGGAACTGGATGATCAGCGCGCCAAGGACGGTCCCCAGCACCGAGCCGCTGCCGCCCGCGAGGCTCACGCCGCCGATGACCGCGGCGGCGATCACGTAGAGCTCCATGCCGGTGCCCAGCGAATTGGTGCCCGCGTTCAGCCGTGAGACCGCGACGATGGCGGCGATCGTGATCGTGATCGACAGCAGCACGAACATCTGCAGCGTCACGCGCTTGACGGGGATGCCGACCAGCCGCGCGGCCTCCGGGTTGCCGCCCAGCGCGAACACGTAGCGCCCGAAGCGCGTGCGTCGCACGACGAAGGCGACGGCGACGACCACCGCACCCCAGATGACGACCGGCACCGGGATGCCCTGGCCGTGCGCCTTGCCGGGCAGCTGGTAGGCGCACATCGCGCCGGTGAACGCGGCCAGCAGCACGACGAGGCCGAGCGTGAAGCCGAGGTCGGCCCACAGCGGCCGCAACGGGAAGCCGTGGCGCGCGCGGGCGCGGCGCATGCGCGCGATGCGCACGGCCAGCAGCGCGGCGAGCACGGCCGCGAGCGCCCAGCTGCCGACGATGCCCAGCGCGCCGTCCAGGCCGCCGCCGAACCACAGGAAGACCGGGTCGGTGACGGGCTGCGTCTTGCCGTCGGCCACGAGGAAGGCCGCGCCGCGGAACGACATCAGCCCGCCCAGCGTGACGACGAAGGACGGCACGCCGAGGTAGGCGGTGAGGCCGCCCTGGTACAGCCCGACGGCGATCGCCGCGAGCAGCCCGACGCCGCAGGCCGCCATCCAGCTCCAGCCGTGCGTGTACTGCAGCCAGGCGATGAGCACGCCGACGAAGCCCATCACGGAGCCGACGGACAGGTCGATGTGCCGGCCCACCACGACCAGCGCGATCGCGGTGGCGACGATGCCCACGACCGCGGTCTGCTGGGCGATGTTGTAGAGGTTCTCCGGCGTGAGGAAGTTGCCGGTGAGGACGTGGAAGACGACGGCCATCGCGGCCAGCACGGCCGCCATCAAGGCCAGCCGCAGGTCGAGCGCGGACAGTTGCAGCGATTCCATGGCGAGAAGAGGCGGGCGCGCCCGGCCGCGCGGGCCGGGCGCGCCATCAGGTGGCGTTTACTTGCAGGCCTTGGGCGCCGCGGCGGCCCGGACGTCCTTGCACAGCGCGTCCTTCGTGATCCAGCCGGCCTTGACGACGATGTCCAGGTTGGCCTTGGTGATCGGCACCGGCTTCAGGAACAGCGATTGCATCGGCACCTTGTGCTCGCCTCCGCTCCAGGTCGTCGCGCCGGGCACCTTCTTGCCGCTCGCGAGGTCGACGGCGACGTCCGCCGCCTCCTTGCCCAGCTGGCGCGCGTCCTTCCACACCGAGACGGTCTGCGTGCCCAGCGCGACGCGGTTGAGCGCCGCCTGGTCGCCGTCCTGGCCCGAGACCGGCACGCCCGAGATCCCGCGCGCCGACAGCGCCGCGACCACGCCGCCGGCCGTGCCGTCGTTGGAGGCCACCACCGCGTCGACCTTGTTGTTGTTGCGGGTGAGGATCTGCTCCATGTTCTTCTGCGCGACGTCGGGCTTCCAGCCCTCGGTGTACTCCTCGCCGACGATCTTGATCGCGCCCGACTTGATCGCCGGCGCGAGCACCTCCTGCTGGCCTTCGCGCAGGAAGTCCGCGTTCGGGTCGGTGGGCGAGCCCTTGATCATCACGTAGTTGCCGGCCGGCTTGACGGAGAACACCGCGCGCGCCTGCATGCGGCCGACCTCCTTGTTGTCGAAGGTGATGTAGAAGACCCCCGGCTGCTCGATGAGGCGGTCGTAGGCGACCACGGGGACGTTGCGCTGCTTGGCCTTCGCGAGCGCGGGGACGATGGCGTCCTTGTCCATCGCCAGCACGATCAGCGCCTTGGCGCCCTTGGCGAGCAGGCCGTCGACGTCGGCGAGCTGCTTCTCGGGCGAGCCGCCCGCGTCCGCGCTCACGTAGGTCGCGCCCAGCTTGGCGAGCTCGGCCTTGATGGCGGCCTCGTCGGTCTTCCAGCGTTCTTCCTGGAAGTTCGACCAGCTCACGCCCACCACGAGCGGCTCGGCATGCGCCGCGAACGCCGCCAGCAGGGCGGCGGCCAGGAGAGGCTTCTTGAAGGTCATGGTTTGTCTCCGGTGTCGTCTTTGCTTGTGCACGGCGCACCCGCTCCTCGGGAACGCGAACCGGAGATTACTTTGATCGACGGTCGAACTAATTGGAGGTTTCCCGGATGCCGGGCACGCGCGTCGCGACTAGGCTGGGCCGGGCCGACAATGCGCGCTCCCCCACGCAAGAAGATCAACGAAAGACAACGCGGCATGCAAAGCCCCCCGCTCACGGGCGACCAACGCTTCGTCAAGACCATCAACCGCATGGCCCTGCTGCGCCTGCTGCGCGACGAGCCGGGCATCTCGCGGGCCGCGCTGGCCGAGCGCAGCGGCCTGACCAAGTCCACCGTCAGCCTGCTCGCCAAGGAGCTGATCGACGAGGGCTGGCTGGCCGAGGACGACGCCGCCGTCACCGGCTCGCTCGGGCGCCGGCCGACGCCGCTGCGCCTGGACGGCCGCAACCTCGCGATGATCGGCGCCGACCTCGGCACCGACAGCATCCGCATCGTCGGCGCCTCGGTGCAGGGCGAGGTGCTCGAGTCGAGCACGGTGCCGCTGCGCTCGCGCGCGCCCGAGGCCGCCTGCCACCAGCTCGTGCGCCTCGTGACCGCGCAGTCGGCCAAGGTGACGGCGGCCGGCAAGCGGCTGCTGGGCATCGGCGTCGGGCTGCCCGGCGCGGTCGACACGCAGTCCGGCATCCTCGAGTTCGCGCCCAACATCGGCTGGCGCAAGGTGGAGGTCGGCAAGCGGCTCGCGTTCGAGCTCGAGTCCGCCCGGCTGGGCGACGTGCCGGTCTACGTGCAGAACGAGGCCGACCTCGCGGCCGTGGGCGAGACCGAGTTCGGCACGCGGCCTGCCGAGGATCCGCTCGTCTACGTGAGCTGCAGCGTGGGCGTCGGCGCGGGCATCGTGCTCGACGGGGCGCTGTTCACGGGCGCGACCGGCGCCGCCGGCGAGATCGGCCACACGACGCTGCACGTCGACGGCCTGCCCTGCTCCTGCGGCCGCCGCGGGTGCGCGGAGGCCTACGTCGGCCTCAAGGCCGTCGCCCGGG
>DASVLN010000088.1:0-2750 GCA_036384855.1 Burkholderiaceae bacterium
GCTGCTGGCGCACGACGAGCAGCTCGAAGCCCGCGCCGGCGCGCAGCCAGCCCTGGGCGTCGTCGAGCCGGCGCACGCGCCAGCCGTCGACCGCCAGGATCTCGTCGCCCGAGGACACGCCTGCCACCGCAGCAGCGCCGCCGGCCAGCACCGACTTCACCTGGATGCCGGTCACCGGCCCCTCGGCCAGGCGCAGGCCCAGCTCCGCGGCCAGCGTCAGCGGCTCCTGGTCGAGTTCGACGCCGGTCTTCGCGAGCGCGGGCACGATGTCGAGCTCCGCGCGTTCGTGCACCCAGCGCCGCAGCTCCGCGGCGACGGCCTTGCCGCCCAGGCGGGCGACGGTCGCGAGGATGAGCTCCTCGGTCACGGCGCCGCCCGGCGCCTCGCGCCACAGCGTGCGCATCACGTCGTCGAGCGTCGCCTTGCGCCCGGCCCGGAGCGCGAGGTCCAGCATCAGCGCGACCAGCGAGCCCTTCGTGTAGTAGCTGACCGTCGAGTTCGGCGTGTTCTCGTCCTGGCGGTAGTACTTGACCCAGGCGTCGAAGCTCGCCTCGGCCACGCTCTGGACGTGCTGGCCCGGCGACTGGCGCACGCCGTTCATCGCGCGGCCGAGCAGCTTGACGTAGCGGCCCGCGTCGACGAGGCCGCTGCGCACGAGGAACAGGTCGTCGTAGTAGGACGTGAAGCCTTCGAAGAACCACAGCAGCTCGGTGTAGTTCTCGCGCGTGAAGTCGTAGGGCAGGAACTCGGCCGGCTTCAGGCGCTTGACGTTCCAGGTATGGAAGTATTCGTGGCTGATCAGGCCCAGCAACGTCACGTAGCCGTCGGACATCCCCGGCTGGCCGAGGCGGGGCAGGTCCTTGCGCGCGGCGATCAGCGCGGTGCTCGCGCGGTGCTCGAGGCCGCCGTAGCCGTCCTCGGTCGCGTAGAGCATGAACACGTAGCGCGCGAACGGCGGCTTGCCGTTGCCGTGCCAGAAGCGGATCTCCTCCTCGCAGATGCGGCGCGTGTCGGCGAGCAGGCGCGCGCCGTCGAACTGCGGCCAGGCGCCGGCGACGACGAACTCGTGCGGGACGCCGCAGGCCGTGAACGTGCCGCGCCAGAACGGCCCGAGCTCGAACGGGTGGTCGGCGAGCTCGTCGTAGTCGGCGGACTCGAACAGGTTCGGGGCCTGCCTGGCCGCCTTGCCGCCCGCGTCGACACGCGCCATCGCGGTGGCGACGTCCCACCCGGCGGGCAGGCGCCCGAGCTCGATGCGCTGGGGCTCGCCGGTGCGGCCCTCGACGGCGAAGCACAGGCTGGTCGCGTTGAAGAAGCCGCGGTCGGGACCGAGCCACGCGGTGCGCACCGAGGCGTCGAACGCGTAGGCGAAGTAGGTCACGACCAGCGCCGCGCGGCCCGAGGCGGCGACGCTCCAGTGATCCTTGCCGTGCTGCGTGACGACGCGCGGCTCGCGGCCCTGGCGCGCCTCGACCCGGCTCAGGTGGCGCGCGAACTCGCGCAGCATGTAGCTGCCGGGGATCCAGGCCGGCAGCCGCAGGTGCTGCTCGGCGGCCGGGTCGGGGATGGTCAGCGTGACCTTGAACTGGTGGGCCGCCGCGTCGGCGACCTCGATCCGGAAGTGAATCATGCGGCGGAGGCCGGCTGGCGGGCGGGGGACATCGTCCTATTGTCGCCCGGACGCCGGGCCGGCGCCGGGACGCCCCCGGGCGCCGCGGTCAGCCCTGCGGCTCGAGGTGGCGCTTCGTGCCTGCGGCGACGTCGTCGAGCCGCTTGGACAGGTGCGCGAGGTCGACCGCGCCGGCGAAGCGCGAGCCGTCGTCGAAGATGATCGCGGGCGTGCCGTTGACGCGGAAGCGGTCCGCGAGCTCGCGGTTGCGATCGAGCACGGCGACGTCGCACTGGCCCATGCCGCGCGTGGGCATCACGCCGTCGAGCATCCAGTTGCGCCAGGTGCTCGCGTTGTCCTTCGAGCACCAGATGTCGCGCGCCTTCATCACCGAGTCGGGGCCGAGGATCGGGATCACGAAGGTGTAGATCGTCACGTCTTTGAGCTGCGGGAGGTTGCGCTCCACGTCGCGGCAGTAGTGGCAGTTCGGATCCTCGAACAGGATCATGTGGCGGCTGCCGTTGCCGTACTTGCGCACGATGGCGTCCTTGTACGGCAGCTTGGGGATGTCGGCCGCGAGGATGCGGTTCATGCGCTCCTCGGTCAGGTCGACCTTGGCGCGCGTGTCGACGATGTGGCCGTCCAGCGTGTCGCGGCCGACCAGCATGATGTAGTCGCCCTTCTCGTCGGCGTAGTAGAGGTCGGCGCCGACGCGCACCTCGTACAGGCCGGCGATCGGCGTCTTCGTGACCTCCTCGATCGGCTTCATCTTCGGATAGCGCTCGGCGAAGGCCTTGCGGATGGCGCCCTCGTCGGCCCAGGCCGAGAGGCAGGCGCCGCCGAGGGCGAGCACGGCGAGCAGGCGCAGGGCGCCACGGATCGGGGTCATGGGGACGTCCTTGTGGGAGGCGGCTCAGGATGCGAGCGCGCGCGCGACCAGCCAGCGCTTGAGCGGGCTGAGGTGATTGACCAGAGTCATGCCCTGGTTGCGAAGTTCCCGCAGCCCGGGGGCCGGCGCGGAGAAAAGCTGCCACAGCCCGTCGACCGCGCCCGCCATCGCGCGCGTGGGCCACAGCCGGGCGCGGGCGTAGCGGCGAAGCAGGGCCTCGTCGCCGAGCGGCCGCCAGGACTCGCGCTCGGC
>DASVLN010000089.1:0-1940 GCA_036384855.1 Burkholderiaceae bacterium
ACGTCGGCCGGCCGCCAGCCCGGGGGCTTGAACCAGAGGCGGAGCTTGTCCGCGAGCGAGCGTGCGTGCCGGCTGTCGTGCGCCAGCACGGCGTAGACCTCGACGTTGGCCCACAGCGGGTTCCAGCTGCGCAGCGGGCTGCGCGTGCCGTAGACGCAGGGCTCGGCGGGCAGCTCCGGCTGGAAGGTGCCGAACCATCGATCCCAGACCACGAGGATGCCGCCGAAGTTGCGGTCGAGGTAGACGTCGTTGACCGCGTGGTGCACGCGATGGTTGGAGGGCGCGCAGAACACCCGGTCGAACCAGCCGAGCGAGCCGACGAGCCGCGTGTGCACCCAGAACTGGTACAGCAGGTCGACGAGCGCGACCACCGCGAACACGAGCGGCGGCACGCCGGCGACGGCCAGGGGCAGGTAGAACAGCCAGCCCGCGAGCCAGCCGGAACCGGTCTGCCGCAGCGCGGTCGAGAGGTTGTATTCCTCGCTCTGGTGGTGCACCACGTGCGCCGCCCACAGGAGCGCGACGCGGTGGCCGGCGCGGTGCAGCCAGTAGTAGCAGAAGTCGTAGGCGAGCAGCGCCGCGAGCCAGACGGCGGGCGAGGACGCGTCCAGCGTCGCGAGGCGCGCGTGCTCGTACGCCCACGTGTACAGCCCGAGCGTGAAGAGCTTCGTGAAGAGGCCGACCAGCTGGCTGAGCATCCCCAGGCCGATGCTGCTGAGGGTGTCGGGCCATGCGTACGCCGCGACGCCCCTCAGCCACGCGACGGCGAGCTCGATCGCGATCAGCAGGAAGAACACGGGCGTGGCCAGCACGATGACCTGGGCGTCTCGCATCGGATGTCTCGCGTCGTCGCGGCGCCCGCTCGGGGGCGGGCATCGCCGGGTGGGGCCGGCTCGGGCGCGGACGGGACCTCAGGCGATCTCGTCGAGCGCGGGATCGGCCAGGTGCCCCACGTCGTTCCAGCCCACCAGCGTGAGGCCGGAGTCCGTGTGCAGCAGCCGGTTGATGGCCGCATTGTCGAGCGACCAGCTGCGCTGCGCATCCAGGGGAATCCGCGATGCGGCGCGGTACAGGCAGTCCATCACGCCGCCGTGCGCGACGAGCACGACGGTGCGGCCGGCGTGCGCCTCGGCGATGCGCAGCGTGGCCTCGACGCAGCGCTCGAAGAACGTGCGCAGGGACTCGCCGTCGCCCGGCGCGAAGTCGGGATCGCGGCTCTTCCAGCGCGCGGACTGCTCGGGCCAGCGGTCCGCGACCTCCTGGTGCGTCAGGCCCTGGAAGCTGCCGAAGCTGCGTTCGCGCAAGCCCGGCTCGAGCAGCAGCGGGCAGCGGTTGAACGACGCGATCGCCTGCGCGGTGGCGTGGGCGCGCGCGAGGTCGCTGCTGACGACGACGTCGATCGCGTCGTCCGAGAGCACGCGGGCCGCGCGCCGGGCCTGGTCGGCGCCGCGCGGGTTGAGCGGGATGTCGAGCTGGCCCTGCAGCCGCGCCTCGACGTTCCAGGCCGTCTCGCCGTGGCGGACGGCGATCAGCCGCGTGGCGTCGCCCACCGGTTCAGACGCCCCAGACGACCGGCTGCTCCTCGGCCTGCGCGGCCTTGAGCATCTGCACCATCGGCCAGACGCGCTGGCGCAGCGACACATGGTCGGACGAGCTCGCATGCGGGCGGTCGTCGTCCTCGTCGTGGCAGGGGGGGTTCGGGCACTCGGCGGCCACGGCGGCCTCGAGGGCGGCGATCGCGGGGCCGAGCTGGTCGACGTCGATGATGCCCTGGCGCGTGTGCTCCTTGCCCATGAGGGACAGCACGCGGTTGCCGACCGGCTCGGTCATGAGCAGGTCCGCGGCGGCGCGGCTCTTGAACTTGTACATCATGATGGGACGGACCTCGCAGGCGGCCAGGGCGGCAGCTGGTCGCGATTGTCGCCGATCCGCCGTCGCCA
>DASVLN010000090.1:0-2834 GCA_036384855.1 Burkholderiaceae bacterium
CCCGGGCGGCGCGCACGCGGGCATAATCGCGCCTTCCGAAAAGGCCGGCCGGCCCGCATTGCCGATGACCGCCGGAAACCATTCCAATAGCGCCGCACGGGAAATGCAGGCGCAGCTGCATGATGCTGATCACTCGAGACCAGATGACCCGGTTCGACGCCGCGGTCTTCGACGCATTCACGGACCGGCTGGCCGATTTCGTGCGCGAGCGCTGCGGCGCGCCGCACGGCTGGCAGCCGGCCCTCGTGCCGGAGGATCCGGCCGAACTTCGGCGCCAGGTGCGTGCCCACCTCGCGCGTGCGCAGGGCTACGGCATCCGCGACCAGGACGCGCTGGCGGTCTTCGTGTCGCTCGCGTTCTCGTATTCGCCGCGTTTCGACAGCCTGCCGGGCGCGCACGCCCTGCTGCGGGACGAGGCGCGAACCCCGGACGAGCGCGTCTTCTCGTTGCTCGACGTCGTGGTGGCCGCCGAGCGCCGCCGCCGCATTCCCGCCCACCTGCAACGCCGATGACCGACGCCGCCGCACCAACCGCCGCCGCACCGGCGCCCGACTACTTCGAGCAGCTCGGCGAGGACGCCAAGCACGTGTTTCCCCCCGCGCCGGCGCAGGGTGCGCCCGTGGAGTGCCCCTGCCAGGCCCTGGCCCGCTGGCGAGCGCAGAACAAGGCCTCGATCACGCAGGCGCTCGCGGGGCAGCGCCAGATGCTCCTGGACAAGAAGGCCGCGCTCGCGCGCTGGAACGACGCCGACCAGGCGGCATTCCAGAAGTCGTTCGGCACCACGACGGATGCCGCGAAGGCCACGATCGCAGGCCGCATCGACCGGATGCTGGACCTGAATTCGAAGATGACGGTGGACAATTTCGTGCTGGCCGATCCGTCCAAGGCCGGCCGCTTCGCGTTCGTGCATCGCGACGACATGACGCACACCGTGAACATCGACGGTGAGTTCTATGATTCGCCGATGACCGGCATCGATTCGAAGCCGGGGGCGCTTTCGCACGAGATGTCGCACTTCACGGACATCGGCGACACGTTCGACAAGTTCGATGGCTACAACGCCGACAAGCCGGTCTACGGCCCCGACGCGTCGCACCTGCTCGCACAGACGCGTCCCGACCTCGCCTTGCAGCACGCAGACAGCTTTGAATACTATCTCGAGGGTGCGCCCTGAATTCCACCGCCGCCGGCTCCTGCTCTGCGGCGTGCTCGCGCCGCTCGCCGCGCCCCTTCTCGCATGCGCCGTCGCGCCGACGGCCGGACAAACGATGCCAGCCAATCCCTTGAGGGTACAGATGCATGTCGACACGTCGCTGCCCAAGCGCGTGCTCGTCACCGTGGTGTACGACAACGTCTCGGATCAGCCGATCTGGATCGAGAAGGACGGGCTGAACCTGTTCGTGTACTGCGAGGGGGCGCCGATCATGGACATCGGCCCGTCCGAGAAGCGGCGCGCACCGACGCTCGCCGACTTCGAGCAGGTGGCACCGGGCAAGTCGACGACCCGTCAAGCCGACATCGCGCAGCAGTTCGACTGGCGTCCCGGGCGCCACGTCTACACGCTCAAGACTTCGGGCAGCTACGACGATCCGGTCGCGCACCGGATCGTCGACGGCCCGGCAGTGAAAGTCGAGTTCTCGCTCTCGCGCTGACGACCGCGATCCGGCCGGCGCTGCGTCGCGGTCGCCGGACGTCCCGGCGCCACCAAGCCGCCCTGGCATGCCGCCCCGCGCCGAGCAGGTATCACCGCTCCGGCTTCCACGCCGGCACGCCCTCGCGGCGGAAGATCGCCGTCGATTCGTCGCGCTCGGAGGGCCGGTGCAGGTGCTCGATGAGCGTCCAGCCCGGCGGCGTGGGCGCGAGCGCGTGGCGATTCTCGTCGACGACGAGATACGGGCAGGCGGTATGCGCGGGATCGAGGCGGGCGTCCAGCTTCCAGTTCGCATAGATTTCCAACGCCGCCAGCGCGGAGCGGGGCAGCTGCGCGGCGACGCAGACGCCGGGCGGCACGTCGTTCTCGACCAGCGCGACCCAGGGCCGGTAGCTGCGCGCGTAGTCGATCGCGGGCAGGCCCAACGTCAGGAGCAGCAGCCAGCTGAGCGCGACGCCCGAGGCCGGCAGCACGAGCGACTTCCACAGCGCGTGCTGAACCCGCGCCGTACGCCAGCGAACGAGCGCCAGCCAGGCCACCGTGCCGACGGCCGCGATGGCCAGCGGCAGCGGGCGGAAGTGCGATTCGAAGCCGGGCAGCAGGCGGGCGACGCGCTCGGCGGGCTTGGCGGGCGTGCCGGTCGTCAGCGAGAGCCAGAACACCCAGATCACGCCGGCGAAGCCGGTGAAGAAGAAGACCGAGAACCAGTCGATCGCCGCGCCTGTCGCGCGCTTGAGCGTCGGCAGCGCGAACGCGGCGAGCACCGCGACGCCGGGCACGGCCAGCATCAGCGCGCGGTCGGATGCGCCCATCGAGATCGCCGCGATGAGCGCGACGGCCGCGCCGGCACTCGGGACGGCGATGTGGCGGTAGGCGAGGTGGTGGCGCCAGCGCCAGAGCGTCCACAGCGCGAGCAGCCAGCCCGGCCACAGGAACCACGCGCACAGGCGCACCATCTCCCACGGCGAGTTCGCGTGCAGGCTCACGCGCCACGCCCAGGCATGTCCGGCGGCCGCGACGAGCGCGCCTGCTGCCATGCCGACCACCAGCCACGCTCGCAGTCCGCGCGCGCCCGGGTAGCGCGAGAACTGCGAGATCACGAGCCCCGCGATGCCCAGGCCGATGGCGATGGCCGGCGCGCCGCTGGCCGCGACCACCGCGAGCGCCGCGACCGCGCAGGCGG
>DASVLN010000091.1:0-1823 GCA_036384855.1 Burkholderiaceae bacterium
TTCTTCAACGACGCCGCGGCCTTCCGCGGCGTCGTCGTCTCCGGGGATCGCACGGCCGCGACACGTCCGCCGCCTGCCGGCCCGGTCGGGCCGCCGGAACGATCCCGCGACTCGCCTGCGAGACCGGGCCTGCGGCCGGCGCCGGCACGAAGCGCCAAATCCTTCGTAAACCGACAATTCCGCGCGCGGACGCCCGCAGGGCGGATCCGGCGCGCTAAACTGGCGACTCGCGCGACTGGCGACAGGACGCGCCCCGGGAGACCGGCCCCGCTGTGGCAGCAGCCGGCGGCCGGCTCGCCACGGGGGCGTTGCGAGGTGGGCCACCACCGGGAAGCGCGAAGGACGGCCGCCGGCTCCGGCGTCCCGGCCTGTCAGCCGTTCGCCTGGGCAGCGCGACCGCCGCGCACCGCCGCTTCGCCGATCCGCCGCGCATCCCCGCGCGGCGCCCGCGCAGGGGCGAGCCCGTCGACGCGCCCGTTCAGCCCCATCCGACGAAGGATCCATTCCCCATGTTCGACCGCCAACAATCGACGATCGCCAACATCGACCCCGAGGTCTGGGCCGCCATCCAGGCCGAGAACACCCGCCAGGAAGAGCACATCGAGCTGATCGCCAGCGAGAACTACACCTCGCCGGCCGTGATGGCCGCGCAGGGCTCGCAGCTCACCAACAAGTACGCCGAGGGCTATCCCGGCAAGCGCTACTACGGCGGCTGCGAGAACGTCGACGTGATCGAGCAGCTCGCGATCGACCGCGTGAAGAAGCTGTTCGGCGCCGAGGCGGCCAACGTGCAGCCGAACTCCGGCTCGCAGGCCAACCAGGCCGTCTTCCTGGGCCTGCTGCAACCCGGCGACACCATCATGGGCATGAGCCTGGCCGAAGGCGGCCACCTGACCCACGGCATGGCGCTGAACATGAGCGGCAAGTGGTTCAAGGTCGTCAGCTACGGCCTGAACGCGCAGGAGGACATCGACTACGACGCGATGGAGCGCACCGCGCGCGAGCACAAGCCGAAGCTGATCATCGCCGGCGCGTCGGCGTTCGCGCTGCGCATCGACTTCGAGCGCTTCGCCAGGATCGCCAAGGAGATCGGTGCCTACTTCATGGTCGACATGGCGCACTACGCCGGACTGATCGCGGCGGGCGTCTACCCGAACCCGGTGCCCCACGCCGACGTGGTCACCTCGACCACGCACAAGAGCCTGCGCGGGCCGCGCGGCGGCATCATCCTGATGAAGGAGGCGTTCGCCAAGCCGATCAACTCCGCGATCTTCCCCGGCCTGCAGGGCGGCCCGCTCGAACACGTCATTGCCGGCAAGGCCATTGCCTTCCTCGAGGCGCTGCAGCCCGCGTTCAAGACCTACCAGGAGCAGGTCGTCAAGAACGCCGACGTGCTCGCGAAGACGCTGATCGAGCGCGGCCTGCGCATCGTCTCGGGCCGCACCGAGAGCCACGTGATGCTGGTCGACCTGCGCGCCAAGAACATCACCGGCAAGGAAGCCGAGCGCGTGCTGGGCCTGGCCCACATGACCTGCAACAAGAACGCGATCCCGAACGACCCGGAGAAGCCGATGGTCACGAGCGGCATCCGCCTGGGCACGCCCGCGATGACCACGCGCGGCTTCAAGGAGGCCGAGGCCCGCGCCACGGCGAACCTGATCGCCGACGTGCTCGAGGCGCCGCAGGACGAGGGCCGCCTCGCCGAGGTGCGCGCCAAGGTCGCCGCGCTGACGCGCGAGTTCCCGGTCTACCGCTGACCGCCCGCCGCGAGCCCCGCGCCATGGCCCGTGCCGCCCGTTCGCTCCGCCGCCTCGCGCGCGCGT
>DASVLN010000092.1:0-1573 GCA_036384855.1 Burkholderiaceae bacterium
CGCTCGTGACGGCGCCGGCGGACGTGGCACGGCTGCAGGGCTGGGCGGCGGCCTCCGATCGCGCCACCGTGGTCGCCGCGATGAGCGACCTGGTCGGCGACGACCTGCGCCCGCGGCTCGCCCGCATCCACGCGCCGACGCTGGTGCTCGCGACCTGGGCCGGCCATCCCGGCGCCGGCGCGCGCGAGCAGGCGCAGGCGACCTTCGAGCGCCAGTACGCCGGCCTCGCGGGCGCGCGCATCGCGATGGCGCCCACCGCGCGCCATTTCGTGATGCTGGACGACCCGGCGTGGTTCCAGGCCGAGGTCGGGCCCTTCCTGCGCTGAGCGCCGCGACGAACCGCAGCTGCGGGCAACCGGACGGCGGCGCGGCCTTTGGCACGCCGCCTACACTGGCTCGATGCCCGTCGCCCATCTCCTGCTCGCCCTGGCCGTGGTCGCCATCTGGGGCACGAACTTCGTCGTCATCCGCCTCGGCCTGGACGCGTTCGCGCCCTACACCTTCGCCGCGCTGCGCTACACGTTCTCGTTCCTGCCCTTCATCTTCTTCGTCCGCCGCCCCGCGGCCTCGTGGGGAAAGCTCGCGGCCTTCGGCGTGCTGATCGGGGTCGGGCAGTTCGGGCTGCTGTTCTGGGCGATGCGCTCGGACATCTCGCCCGGCCTGGCCTCGCTCGTGATCCAGTCGCAGGTGTTCTTCACGATCGCGCTGTCGGCGGCCATGTACCGCGAGCGCATGAAGACGCTGCAGTGGCCGGCGTTCGCGCTGGCGGTGGCGGGGCTCGCGATCGTCGCCGCGCACGTGTCCGCGAGCGCCGGGGTGACGCTTTTCGGCGTGGCGCTTGTCATCGCGGCGGCGGTCGCCTGGGCCGCGGGCAACCTCGTCGCACGTGCGGCGGGGCGGGTCGACGCGCTGGGCTTCATGGTCTGGTCGAGCCCGTTCGCCGCGGTGCCGCTGTGGCTGATCACCTGGCTCGTGGACGGTCCGCAGCGCGTCGGCGGCTCGCTCGCGCATGCGGGTGCCGGCGCGTGGGTCGCGGTCGCATGGCAGTCGATCGGCAACACGCTGTTCGGCTACGGCGTGTGGAACTGGCTGCTGGCGCGCCACCCCGCGTCCACGGTCACGCCCACGGCGCTGCTGGTGCCGGTCTTCGGCATGACGGCCTCGGCGCTCGCGCTGCACGAAGTCCTGCCGGGCTGGAAGCTGTTCGCGGCGGCGCTCGTGATGGCCGGGCTCGCCGTCAACATGCTCGCGACGCGCCCGCGTCCGGCTTGAGCGATACGCCAGGCCCTATCGACCTGGATACCCGGTACCGTACGCAGCTCAGGCGATCGCGACCTGCAGCTTGCCGGCCCAGAAACGGGTCAGCGGCGTCACCGGCTTGGCGAGGCAGCGTTCGTTGAGCAGAGCGCGGCCGACGTGGATCGTGCCGCTGCCGCGCGCCGCGCAGTGCATCAGCGTCTGGGCGAGCAGGTCGCGCCGCACGTGGCTGCCGCCCAGGCGAGCGGCCTGGTCGAGCGCCGCGTAGAGCCCGCGCACCGCCGCATCGTGCTCGCCGCGCTCGCGCACGGCCTGC
>DASVLN010000093.1:0-2062 GCA_036384855.1 Burkholderiaceae bacterium
TGGGCGGCGTCGGCGGCGGCCTGGGCGGCGGCTTCCTCGGCGGCGATCGCATCGGCCTCGGCCTGCTCGGCGAGCGCCGCCGCCAGCGTGTCCAGCATCGTCGGGCCGATGTTGCCGGCCACCGCGACGCGCCGGCCTGCGCGCTCGACGAGCTCGCCGGCCAGCGAGGTCGTGGTCGTCTTGCCGTTCGTGCCGGTGATCGCGAGCACGCGGGGCGCGTAGCCGCGCTCGGCCTTCAGCTGCGCGAGCGCCTCGACGAACAGGTCGAGCTCGCCGCGCACCGGCACGTCGGCGGCGCGCGCGGCCTCCATCAGGGCGGCGAGGCGCGGATCGGACGGCGCGAGGCCGGGGCTCTTGTAGACGCGCGAGACGCCGTCGATCGCGGCGGCCGGCAGGTCGCCGGAGAAGAACGCGCTGTCCGGCACCTCGGCCGCAAGCGCCGCGGCCTGCGGCGGGTTGGCACGCGAGTCCCAGACGCGCACGCCCACGCCCCGCCCGGCGCACCAGCGCGCCATGGCCAGGCCCGAGGCGCCCAACCCCAGGATCAGCACCGTGGTCATTGGAGCCCCCCGTCCGCCGGGTACGGCGACCGGCCCCCCGCGGGGTCTGCGGGCCGGCTTGGGGCGGCCCGGCGCTCGGCCCGCTTGGCGGCGATGGAGAAGATAGGGGTCACTGTCAGCGCAGCTTCAGGCTCGCCAGCCCCACGAGGCACAGCAGCATGGTGATGATCCAGGCGCGGATGACGACCTGCGTCTCCGTCCAGCCCGACTTCTCGAAGTGGTGGTGCAGCGGCGCCATCTTCAGGATGCGCCGGCCCTCGCCGTACTTCTTCTTCGTGTACTTGAACCAGCTGACCTGTGCCATCACCGACAGCGCCTCCAGCACGAAGACGCCGCCCATGATCCCGAGCACGATCTCCTGGCGCGTGATGACCGCCACGGTGCCGAGCGCCCCGCCCAGGGCGAGCGCGCCGACGTCGCCCATGAACACCTGGGCCGGATGGGCGTTGAACCAGAGGAAGGCCAGGCCCGCCCCCGCCATCGCGGAACAGAAGATCAGCAACTCCCCCGCGCCGGGGATGTACGGGAACAGCAGGTACTTCGAGTACACCGCGTTGCCGACGATGTAGGCGAACAGGCCCAGCGCGCCGGCGACCAGCACGACCGGCATGATCGCCAGGCCGTCCAGGCCGTCGGTGAGGTTGACCGCGTTGCTCGCGCCGACGATCACGAAGTAGGTCAGCGCGATGAACCCGAATACACCCAGGGGGTAGCTCACCGTCTTGAAGAACGGCAGCATGAGGTCGGCCTTGGGCGGCAGGTCGTTGGAGAAGCCGCTCTGCACCCAGCGCACGAACAGCTCGAGCACGCGCAGGTTGGACGTCTCCGACACGCTGAAGGCCAGGTACAGCGCCGCGACCAGGCCGATCAGCGACTGCCACAGGTACTTCTCCTTCGACGGCATGCCCTCCGGGTTCTTCTTCACGACCTTGCGCCAGTCGTCGGCCCAGCCGATCGCGCCGAAGCCGAAGGTCACGATCATCACGATCCAGACGAAGCGGTTGCTCCAGTCGCTCCACAGCAGCGTGGCGACCGCGATGCCGATCAGCACCAGCACGCCTCCCATCGTCGGCGTGCCGCGCTTGACCAGGTGGGCCTGCACGCCGTATTCGCGGATCGGCTGGCCGATCTTCAGCTCGGTCAGGCGGCGAATGACCCACGGCCCGAACATCAGGCCGATCAGCAGCGCCGTCATCGCGGCCATGACGGCGCGGAACGTGTGGTACTGGAACACGCGCAGGAAGCCGAACTGCTCGGGATCGAGGCCCTGCAGCCAGGAGGCGAGGCTAAGCAGCATGCGCGCCTCCCTGGCCCTCGGCCGCGTCGCGCTCGGCGAGCAGCGCGACGACCCGCTCCATGCCCATGAACCGCGAACCCTTGACCAGCGCCGACTCGAAGGCCGGGGCGGCCGCGGGATCGGCGAGCGCGGCCAGCAGGGCCGCCGTGTCCGCGTAGTGCCGCGCCTGCGTGCCGCAGGCCTGCGCGGCGTGCGCGCACAGGGG
>DASVLN010000094.1:0-1641 GCA_036384855.1 Burkholderiaceae bacterium
GCGCCGCGCGGCCCGCGCGCGATGACCGCCACGACCGAGCGCGTCGTCGCGCTGGGAACGTCCACCGGCGGGACGCAGGCGCTCGAGGAAGTGCTGACCACGCTGCCGCGGGTCTGCCCCGGCATCGTGATCGTGCAGCACATGCCGGAGAAGTTCACCGCCGCGTTCGCCGCGCGCCTCGATACCTTGTGCCGTATCGAGGTGCGCGAGGCCGCCAACAACGACCGCGTGGTCCCGGGCCGCGCGCTGATCGCGCCGGGCGGGCGCCACATGCTGCTCAAGCGCAGCGGCGCGCAGTACTTCGTCGAGGTCGTCGACGGCCCCGTCGTCAACCGCCACCGGCCGTCGGTAGACGTGCTGTTCCGCTCGGTGGCCAAGAGCGCCGGCCCGAACGCGCTGGGCGTGATCATGACCGGCATGGGCGACGACGGCGCCGCCGGCCTGGCCGAGATGCGCGGCGCCGGCGCGCGCACGCTCGCGCAGGACGAGGACAGCTGCGTGGTCTTCGGCATGCCCAAGGAGGCGATCCGGCGCGGCGGCGTCGAGCGCACGGTGCCGCTGGGCGCGATCGCGTCGGAGATCCTGAAGCAGCAGTGACCGGACGCCGCGCCCTCAGGGCCGCGCGAAGCGCCAGGTGTTGCGCCCGCCGGCCTTGGCCTCGTAGAGCGCGAGATCGGCGGACTTGTACAGCGCATCCTGCGTCGTGCCGTCGACCGGGAAGAGCGCGACGCCGATGCTCGGGGTCACGCGTATCGCAGCACCGCCGGGCAGCTCGGCAGGCTCGGCGAAGGCCTCGAGGATGCGCCGGCAGGTCGCCTCGGCGAGCGCGCGGTCGGCGGCGTCGGCCAGCAGCATCGCGAACTCGTCGCCGCCCAGCCGCGCGACGACGTCCGAGCGCCGCGCCACGCCGCGCAGGCGGCGCGCGGTCTCGACCAGCAGCGCGTCGCCGGCGTCGTGGCCGCGGGTGTCGTTGACCTGCTTGAAGTGGTCGAGGTCGATGAGCAGCAGCGCGAAGCCGCCGCGCCGGCGCTGCGCCGCGGCGATGAAGTTGCGGCACCAGTCTCCGAACATGCGGCGGTTGGGCAGCCCGGTGAGCGCGTCGCTGTAGGCGAGCTCCTCGAGCTGCGCCTGCAGCCGCTGCAGCTCCTGCGTGCGCTCGCCCACCAGGCGCTCCAGCTGCGCATTGCGCCGGCGCACGAGGCGCAGCCGCACCGCGACGATCGCCGTCACCGCCAGCCCCGCGGCGAGGAGCTTCACGCCGAGGAACCACCAGCTCTGGTACCACGCCGGCAGCACGTCGATGCGCAGCGAGACCGGCTGGCCGGTCCAGTTGCCGTCGCGGTCGGCGGCCTTGACGTGCAGCCGGTAGCGCCCGGGCGCGAGGTTGGTGTAGCTCGCGAGGCGGTGGGCCGTGTCGACCTCGCGCCAGCCGTGGTCGTGGCCTTCGAGCCAGTAGGCGTAGCGCGCGCGCTCGGGGGCGGTGAAGTCCAGCAGCGAGAACTCCGCCGCGAAGCTGCCCTCCGCCTCGGGCGGGATCGCCAGCGTGCGCGCCTGGGGGCCCGCGGCCGCGCGCGCGCCGCCCACCTGCAGGTCGGTGAAGACGAGGGGCGCGGGCGTCGTGCCGGCGCGCAGGCGCTCGGG
>DASVLN010000095.1:0-3925 GCA_036384855.1 Burkholderiaceae bacterium
GTCGCGCTCCGCACCGCCGCGCCGCGCCCCGCAAAGACGCCGCAGCAGACCCTGGTGCTGGTCGTCGACGACTCGAAGATGGTGCGCCTGAAGACCGGCAAGCTGCTCGCGGCGCACGGCTACCAGGTCGCGCAGGCGGTCGACGGCCAGGACGCCGTGCGGCTGCTCGAGACCCAGCTGCCCGACCTCGTCGTCACCGACGTCGACATGCCCAACCTCGACGGCTTCGGCCTGGCGCGCCACCTGCGCGCGAACGCCCGCACAGCGCACGTGCCGATCGTGATGATCACCTCCGCCGAGGACCGCCACCGCGACGAGGCGACGCGCGCCGGCGTCGGGCTGGTGCTGGGCAAGCCCTATCCCGAGGATGAGCTGCTCGCGCACGTCGCGAGCTTCGCGTTCCCGGCCGCGAGCGGGCGCGAGGCCGCCGCGGGCGCGATCGCCTGAAGCGCGCCGGACGCTCGCCGGCGATACGGATGGCCGTATCGCCTAGAGGTCGAGCTTGTGCCGCCTGTGCCACTCGGCCAGCGACTCCTTCGGGTATTCGTCGAAGGTCTCGTCGGCCGGGCGGACATGGGCGTCGACCCAGTCGGGCTTGGAGCCCAACATCATGTGCGTCACGTCGGTCGGCCTTGGCAGCGGCGTGTCGATGGCGCCGGCGTGCGGATGCACCAGCTCGGGCCAGGTCGGGTCGTAGAGCCACAGCGCCGTGCCGCAGTGGCGGCAGAAGTTGCGCTGGCCGGTGCTGCGCTCGCCGCCCTCCAGCCTCGCCTGGTAGACCGAGAGGTTCTCCTCGCCGCGCACCTTCAGCGTGCGATGGTCGGCGCCCAGGTTGATCGCGTAGCCGCCCGTGGCGGCGGTCTTGCGGCAGATCGAGCAATAGCAGCGCATGAACGGCACCGGCTCGTGCGACGTCACCGTGAACGTCACCGCGCCGCAGTGGCAGGATCCTTCGAGTTGCATCGTGGCGTCTCCGGGGTGTGGGCCGCGCGCGCGCCGCGCACGCGGGATCGGGCCGGGGACGGCAAGGGACGTACCGGGGATCCCGCCGAGCATGCCGCCCCGACGCGCCGCCGATCGCGGCGTCCGAACGCGCGATCGGAAGAATCCTGCGGGCCCCGGTGAAACCGCCGACGAAAACGCGCCGGCCGGGCGCTTAGGATGCGCGCGGTGATCTCCACGCCCGACCGCCCATGACCGACTTCGCCCCGCCCCTGCCCTCGCCCGCCGCCCGTCCCTGGTCCGCCACCGACGACACCGCCTTCCTCGGCCATCCGCGCGGGCTCGGCTGGCTCGCGTTCTCCGAACTCTGGGAGCGCTTTTCCTACTACGGCATGCAGACGCTGCTGGTGCTCTACATGGTGCACGCGCTGCTGCTGCCGGGCCATGTCGAGCACGTGTGGGGCTTCGACGGCTTCCGGCGCGGGCTCGAGTCCGTGTACGGGCCGCTGTCGGTGCAGGCGCTGGCCTCGGCGATCTTCGGGCTCTACGCGGGCACCGTCTACCTCACGCCGATCGCCGGCGGCTGGATCGCCGACCGCTGGCTCGGCCGCACGACGACCATCACGGTCGGCGCGCTGCTGATGGCGCTCGGCCACTTCCTGATGGCCTTCGAGGCCAGCTTCCTGATCGCCCTGGCCTGCCTGCTGCTGGGCGTGGGCGCGTTCAAGGGCAACATCTCGTCGCAGGTCGGCGCGCTCTACGGCCAGGACGACCCGCGCCGCGCGACCGCGTTCCAGATCTTCCTGCTGGCGGTGCAGATCGCGGTGATCGTCTCGCCCTGGCTGTGCGGCCACCTCACCGAGGACGGCAAGTACTGGGACCGCGGCTTCGGCGCCGCCGGCGTGGGCATGGTGATCGGCCTGCTGACCTACCTCGGCGGCCGGCGCTGGATGCCGCCCGAGGAGCGCATCGCCGCCTCCGCTGCGGCCGCCGTCGAGCCTCGCCCGCCGCTGAGCGCCGCCGACCGCCGCAAGGTGGGGCTGCTCGTCCTGCTGATCCCGGTGCTGGCGCTGACGGTGGTGGGCAACCAGCAGATCTTCAACTCGTACCTGATCTGGGCCGAGAAGAACCTCGACCTGCACCTGTTCGGCCAGGAGATCGCGGTGACCTCGCTGATCTCGCTGGACTCCATCATCAGCACGGCGACGCTGCTCGCTTCGCTGCTGTTCTGGCATGTCTGGCGCAAGGTCCTGCGCGAGCCCGACGAGCTCATGAAGATCACGATGGGCGTCGCGGTGGCCGCCTGCGCGCCGCTGCTGCTGGCCGGCGCATCGGCCGCCGTGCAGGCCACCGGGCACCGGGCGGGCATCGGGTGGGTCGTCGCGTCGCAGATCGTCAACGACTTCGGCTTCGCCAATATCCTGCCGGTGGGCCTCGCGCTGTACTCGCGCGCGGCGCCGCGCGGCATGACGGGCACGATGGTGGGCGTCTACTACACGCACCTGTTCTTCGCCAACATGGGCGTCGGCTGGCTCGGCGGGCAGTACGAGAAGATGTCCGCGAGCGCGTTCTGGACGATGCACGCGGCGATCGTCGGCGTGTCGGCCGTGCTGCTGCTGCTCGTGCGGCTCACGGTCGGCCGCGGCCTGACGCCGGCCTACGACGCGCCGGCCGAGGCCCGCGCTTGAAGGGCCGGGTTCAGCCGCGCAGGCCCCACGCCACGCCGCCCAGCACGAGCAGCCCGCCCACCGCGTGGAAGGCGTGCAGCGGCTCGCCCAGCAGCGCCCACGCCGCCACGGCGACCAGCAGCGGCAGCAGGTTGAGGAACAGGCTCGCGCGCGGCGCACCGTGGTGCTTGACGCCGGTGACCCAGAAGAACGGCGCCGCGATCGAGGCCGGGAGTGCGGCGTAGGCCACCAGCGGGGCGCTCGCGGCGGTGACGGGCTGCATGCCGCCCGCGATCCAGAACGGCAGCACCACGAGCGTTCCGAAGCCGATCTGCACGTAGACCTGCTGCCAGGACGTCAGCGGCATCGCCCAGCGCCGCAGCAGCACGCCGTACAGCGCGTTGGAGCTCACGGCCACGAGCATCAGCCCTTCGCCGACGTGCACGCCGCCCGCGGCCAGCGCCGCCGGATGCCCGCGCGTGACCAGCCAGGCGATGCCCAGCAGCGAGACGATCGCCCCGCCCGCCTGCGCGCGCGAGGGCGCCTCCGCCGCGAAGGCCCGGGCGACCAGCGCCGACAGCAGCGGCATCGTGGCCGTCATCACGCCCATGTCGACCGCGCTGGCGGTGCGCGCGGCCTCGTAGGCGAGGCCCTGGTAGGTGCTCATGCCCAGCGCGCCGAGGAAGGCGATCCGCGGCCAGTGCGCGCGCACGACGGCGCGCTGCCGCCACGCCGCGCGCGCGAGGAAGGGCGTGAGCACGGCGAACGCGATCGCCCAGCGGAAGAAGGTGATGGCGGCGGGCTCGATCACGGCGCTCGCGCGCTTGGTGACCAGCACGTTGCCCGTCCACACGAGGACGGCGAACAGCGGCGCGAGCGGTACCCAGGCCGCGGTGCGCGGGGGCGCGGCGGCGGCGGGTTGGCGGAGCATCGGGGCGGCGGCGTGGGTCATCGAGGCATGCGGGCGGAGTGCGGATGCCGTCATCCTGCAGCCCTGCGAGCCGTGCGACCAGTGCAATCTCGGCAAGCCACGATTGCGTCGCGTGCAGCTTGCGCCTGATGCCTTCGCGCGCGAGGATGGCGCCATGTCGCGCATCGACCTCAATCAACTCGCCGACCTCGACGCCCTCCTTCGCGAAGGCAGCGTCGCGCGCGCGGCCGAGCGGCTGCACCTGAGCGCGCCCGCGATGAGCCGCCGCCTCGCGCACCTGCGCCGCACCTTCGGCGACCCGCTGTTCGTGCTCGCTGGGCGGCAGCTCGTGCCGACCGAGCGCGCACTGGCGCTGCAGCCACGCATCGCCGCGCTGCTGGACGAG
>DASVLN010000096.1:0-1784 GCA_036384855.1 Burkholderiaceae bacterium
GGCATCGGCGCGCACGGGCACGTGCTCGTCGAACGCGGCGGTCGTCAGGCGCAGGCCGTCGCGGCGCATCGCCTCGACATGCGCCGGCCGGCCCACCATGGCGACGGGCGCGCCCGCGCGCGCGAGCATCGCGCCGTAGTAGCAGCCGACCGCGCCCGCGCCGAGCACGGCGACCGCAGGACACGTCGTCGCGCCGCTCACGAAGCGCTCCGCGGCGGGGGCGCGATGCCTTCCGCGTAGTCGTACAGCGCGCCCAGGATCTCGGCGGCACGCTCGTCGCCGCGCTCCTCGGCCTGCTCGTTGAGCTGGTCGATGCGGTCGAAGAACTCGGCCAGCGTGGTCGCGCCGCCGGCGCCCTCGTGCAGGCGCCCGGCGCAGTGGTCGATCCAGCGGGCGTGCTCGTCGGCGGAGAGCGTGCCGGGGAAGTTGCGGGCGCGGTAGCGGAACAGCAGCTCCTCGAGCCGGCCGTCCTCGAACGCGGTGCGCTGGCCGGCCAGTTGCTCGCCCGACATCCGGCGCAGGCGCTCGAGCTTGCGGCGGTCGTCGTTGCCGACGAAGCCGCCGTACAGGTCCTCGTCGACGTCGGGCACCGCGTCGGCCGCGGGCCGCGCATAGACCTCGCGCCAGACTTGCTGGAGCCGGCCGGCGATCGCGGGCGCCGCCTGCGCGTGGCGCTGCGCACGGCCCAGGTCGAGCGCGAAGCGATCCAGCACGGCGGACGTCAGCGTCTTCAGGTTGCCGACCACGACGGGCGACTTGTTGACGTGGATCGTCTTGACGGGCAGACGCTGGACGCCCTCCGGCAGCTCGGCGGCGCGCGTGAACAGGCGCAGGCGCAGCGTGTCGACGTCGAGGTCGACCAGCATCTCCGGGTCGTGCGTGAGGTCCCACACGATCAGCTCGTTGCGGTTGGTCGGATGCGGGGCGAGCGGGAAGACGACCGCCATGCCGCCCTGCTCCAGCCCATACATGCCCGACAGGTGCAGGAAGGGCCGGCCGGCGCCGATCTCGGCCCACACGGCCTCCTTGCGGCGCAGCTTCAGGCAGAAATCCCACAGCCGCGGCTGGCGCGACCTCACCAGCCGCGCGAGCGCGATGGTCGCGCGCACGTCGGACAGCGCGTCGTGCGCCGCCTCGTGCGCGAGGCCGTTGGCGCGGGTCAGGTGCTCGAGCTTGAACGACGGCCGGCCGTCCTCGTGGAACGGCCACTCGATGCCTTCGGGCCGCAAGGCCCAGGTAGCCCGCACCGTGTCCAGCAGGTCCCAGCGGCCGCACTCGTTCTGCCATTCCCGCGCGTAGGGGTCGATCAGGTTGCGCCAGAACAGGTGGCGCGTGACCTCGTCGTCGAAGCGGATCGTGTTGTAGCCGACGCCCACCGTCCCCGGCGCCGCGAGCTCGGCCTCGATGCGCGCCGCGAACGCGTGCTCGGGCAGGCCCCGCTCGAGGCAGGTCTGCGGGACGATGCCCGTGAGCAGGCAGGACTCGGGATCGGGCAGCGTGTCCGGCGCGGGCTGGCAGTACAGCATCGCCGGCGGGCCGATCTCGTTGAGGTCGGCGTCGGTGCGCACGCCCGCGAACTGCGCGGGGCGGTCGCGGCGGGGCATGCGGCCGAAGGTCTCGTAGTCGTGCCAGTAGAAGCTGAAATCGGTCATGCCCTGCAAGATACCCGAGAAAGCGCGGGCCGCCCGGCGCGCAATGCCGCGTTTTCGGCCCTCCCGGCGCGGGGGGGGGCGCGGCCGGCCGCCGGCTTCAGGCGGCCGCGGGCACGACCGGCGGCAGCAGCC
>DASVLN010000097.1:0-10892 GCA_036384855.1 Burkholderiaceae bacterium
CGCCTGGTCGTATTGCTGGCGCGAGACCGCGTCCGGGTCGACGCCCTTGAAGCGCGCGAGATCCTGGTGCGCGTTGGTCGCCTCGGCCTGCGCGGCGAGCACCTGCGCCGAGGCCTGCGCCGCGCTCGCCTTCTGCGTCTCGACCTGCGCCCGGGCCTGCGACTCCTGGCCCTGCGCGCTCAGCACCTGCGCCTTGGCCTGGTCGACCTTGGCCTGGACGTCGGCGGTGTCGATGTCCAGCAGCGGATCGCCCGCCTTGACCTCCTGGTTGTCGTTCACGTGCAGCGCGGTCACACGGCCCGCGGCCTGCGCCGCGATCTGGCTGGCGTTGCCGTCGATGAAGGCGTCGTCGGTGGTCTCGTGCGAGCGCGAATGGATGACGAACAGCGTGACGCCGACGATGGCCGCGATCGCCATGACGATGATCACGAGCACGACGCCCGGGCGCTTCCACAGCGGCGGGCCCTTGGGCTTGTCCTCGTCCTTCTCGCCGCCCTTGTCGTGCTTGTCGTCCTTGCCGTTCCTGCCGCCGTCGCGGGACGGGTCGTCATCGCCCTGGCCGGCGTCCTGCCTGCCGCCGGGCTTGCCGTCGCCGTCCTTGTCCTCGCCGTCGTCCTTGCCGGACTTTCGGCGGCTCGCCTCGTGCACCTTGTCGGCGGCGTCGAAGCCGTCGGCGAACCCGGTGCGGTATCCGGTACGGAAGGCCGACTGGCGTGCGCCTTCCTCGACGTCCTCGGGCTGGTCTTCAAGCATCGTGCGGGATCCTCGCGTGGTCGTGCGTGTTCGCTTCCCTCATCGCAGCGACCCCGCGAGCTTGCGCAGCACGCCGCGCGGGTCGTCCACGATCGGCTCGCCGTGCGAGACGAGGATGCGCCTCAGGTCGGCGATCTCGCTCCATGCGAGCAGCTGGTCGCGCAGCATCTCGGCGTCCTTGATCATCGCGAGCTTGCGCACGCCGGGGATGTTGGGCTCGTCGACCGCGAAGCCCATCATGCGCATCAGCCAGCCGCCGAAGCCGTGCTCGTGGCGGATGTTGGCGACGATGTCGTTGAGCACCAGCGTCGTGCCGTCGCGGCCGCGCACCAGCAGCGCGGCCTCGTGCTCGCGCGTGCCGGGCACGGTGATCCACTGCACGTCGGGATCGCCGAAGTCCGGCGAGACGGCGTCGACCGGCACGACCTGCTCGACCATCACCCGCGCACCGGCCGGCGCCGCGACCTCCATCGAGGGATAGCGCTGCTTCCAGATCTTCACGTCCATGCGGTGGTGGTCGCCCGGCACGACGAGGAACGCGGGGCGGCCCCAGCGCTCCAGCGCCGCCATCTCGTCGTCGTCGAGCGCGATGGCGCTGTAGACGACCAGCCGCCCGTCGCGCAGCCGCGCCACCGTCATGCGACGCGGGAACTCGCCCAGCGGCATCTCGATCTGGCCGACGACGGTCAGCAGGTTGACGTCGACTTCCGTCAACTGGCCATGCGGCAAGACTTGCCACGTCTCGAACGGCTGGGACATGCCGGCTCCGGGGATGGACGGCGCGGGAAGGCGCGCGGACACGACGTTCCGGCACGCGCACGGCCGGGCGTCGACGAGCCCGCAGGTCGGCAATCGCCATGCCGGCGCGGCGCGAACGCTCGGTTGCGGCGGACACGCGCGCGCGGGCGGCCGTGGCGCGCGACAATGGCCGCCATGACGATTCTCTACGGCATTCCCAACTGCGACACCGTCAAGCGCGCCCGCGCGTGGCTGGCCGACCGCGGCGTCGGCGTCGAGTTCCACGACTTCAAGAAGGCCGGCGTGCCCGCCGATCGCCTTGCCCGCTGGGTCGAGGCCGCGGGATGGGAGCGCGTGCTCAATCGCCAGGGCACGACCTGGCGCAAGCTCGACCCGGCGGTGCAGGCCGCGGTCGTCGACGCCGCGTCCGCGCAGGCGCTCATGCGCGAGCAGGCGAGCGTCATCAAGCGGCCGGTCGTCGAATGGGACGACGGACGCATCACCGTCGGCTTCGACGAGAAGGCCTGGGCCGCCGGCCTCGAGTGAGGCCGCGTCCGGGCAGGGGCGGCCCGCGCGTCACCCGCGCAGCAGGCCCGCCAGCAGCCATGCGTTGGCGACGGTGATGGCGGCGAACAGCGTCCAGGCCGAGGCCCTCAGGGCGGCGCCGTTGGCGAAGCGGCCCATCACCGCGCGGTCGCTCGTGAGCCGGACCAGCGGCCAGATCGCGAACGGCAACTGCAGGCTCAGCACGACCTGGCTCGCGACCAGCAGCGTGCCGACGCCGGACTCGCCCAGCCACAGCACGCCGGCCAGCGCCGGCACGAGCGCGAGGCCGCGCGTGATGAGGCGCCGCTGCCAGCACGGGATCGAGAGCTTCAGGAAGCCTTCCATCATCACCTGGCCGGCGATCGTGCCGGTAAAGGTCGAGCTCTGCCCCGACGCCAGCAGCGCGACGCCGAACAGCAGCGACGCCGCGCCCGTGCCGACGATGGGGTCGAGCAGGTGGTATGCATCCTGGATCTCGGTCACGCCCGCGTGGCCGGTGCCGTGGAAGGCGCGCGCCGCGAGCACGAGGATCGCCGCGTTGACGAGCAGCGCCAGCACCAGCGAGCCGACCGTGTCGACGGTCGACAGGCGCAGCGCGGCGGCGCGGTCGGCGTCGGCGCGGCCGATGCGGCGCGTCTGCACGATGGACGAGTGCAGGTACAGGTTGTGCGGCATCACGGTCGCGCCGAGGATCCCGATCGCGACGTAGAGCGCGTGCGGGTCGCGCAGCGTGTCCGTGTGCGGCACGAAGCCGGCGGCCACCGCGTGCCAGTCGGGGCCGACGAGGCCCAGCTCGATCGCGAAGCACACGCCGATCGTCGCGACCAGCGCGAGCACGATGGCCTCGACCTGGCGGAAGCCCTGGCCCTTCAGGCCCAGCACCAGCAGCGTGTCGAAGGCGGTCACGACGATGCCCGTCACCAGCGACATCGCGAACAGCAGGTGCAGCGCGAGCGCGCTGCCCAGCACCTCCGCGACGTCGCACGCGACGATCGCGACCTCGGCCATCAGCCACAGCGCGACGCGCACGGGCGGCCCGTAGCGCTCGCGGCACGCGCGCGCCAGGTCCATGCGCGCGACGATGCCCAGGCGCAGCGCCAGCACCTGCAGCACGATCGCCGCGACGCTGGACAGCAGCACCACGAACAGCAGCGAGTTGCCGAACACCGAGCCGGCCTCGATGTCCGTGGCCCAGTTGCCCGGATCCATGTAGCCGACGGCGACCAGCAGCCCCGGCCCGGCGAAGCGCAGCACGCGTTGCCACAGCGGCAGGCCGGGCGCGACGGCGATGCTGCCCTGGACCTCGGACGGGCAGAACGGCGCGGTGGCGAAGCGGGGCAGCGAGAAGGTCCAGGCCATGGCCCGATTGTCCCGCCCGGCCGCGGCGTGCGCGCGGCGCGGGCCATTGGACGATGCAATGGCCGCGTTAGCTAGACTGTACCCACAGTGCTTTTCGCAGCATGCGGACGAGGCGCCTCGACCGGTCCACCGCCGACGGCGGACGTCAGGTGTTCATCAGTGCCTTGCACTCCGCTGGCGTCAAAGCGGGGTTGATCTCGACCAGACGGACCTCGCCTGAGGGCAGCATTCCAAGTTCCACGACCTGCGGATCGTCGCCCATTGCCTGCGCGATTTGCGCGGCGAGGCGCTGCATATTGCGCAGTGCGGCGCCGAACAGCGGCGCGGAGCGGCCTCGTTGGCAGCCACTGACGAACCGGCAGCCATGAGCGCTGGCCAGCCATCGTGATTCGCTGATGTCGGTGAAGTCGACGAAGGGATAGAGATAAAGGTTCAGTTGTGCGCCTGTGACCGTCCACGCGGTCATCAACGTGCGCTGCTGCCATGTCGGAATCGACAAAATGGCTTCGATCACCGGCCGCATCGGCATTCCGCGCGCGATGAGGCGAGAACTGCCGCTGTCACGCCAGCTCTTGATGCCCAGTTTGGGAAACAAGTCGTGCGCCGCCGCGGCTTCACGCAGGGCCGCCCAAGTCACGATCTGAAGATCCGGGCTGACCGGCAGCACATGTGCCGGCTGGACGAACATCAGTTGACGGCACTCGCTAGGCAGGTTGCCGGGGTCGACTGCGAGCAGCTTCCGGTAGGCGTTCTCAAGGCTCATGCCGTTTCGGGACGCAGAGCGTTGATGAAGCCGTCGAAATCTTCCGCGAGAAGGCCCAGTCTGGTGTTGTCCTCCGTGCCCCAGCGCCATGCGCTCTCGCGCCAGTACCAGATTCGCCCGGTCGCCAGCTCGATGAGGACCAGGCCCTGTCCGTTGTCGTTGCCCGCCGGGAAGTAGCCGTCGGGAATCAGCGGTAGATCTTCTGCGTCCGGGTCGCTCTTGTCAGTGAAGGTCGTCCAGGTCTGTATGGCTCGCTCAGGCGTGACGAGAAAGCCGATGGTTGCCTGACGCAGCTCGCGCTGACCCTCGCCTTCGTAGATGACGGTAGCGATTCGCGTGTCGTTGGCGTCGTAGCCGAACTTCACGAAGCCATAGGTCTTCACGAAGTCGATGTACTGCTTCGGCAAGGACGCGCCGAAGGCGGTTTCCAGCGAAAGGATGTCCCCGTCATTCGCCTTTCTGGGGGGATAGTAGAGCCAGCCTTGCTTGATGTCGTCGGAGACCTGAATCATCGAAGCACCTCAGAAGAGTTCTGTGTTGAGCATGGAGTTTCCGCCCGTATGAGCGACGCCACCAATCGCCTTGTCGTGAATCACTCGTGGCACGTAGCCCACCGCGCCGTCCTCGAAATGATGAAGGACATAGGTTTCGGGGTCCGGTGGCCGCCAGGCCGGATCGGTCTGGCGCATCATGGCCTTCAGCTGTGTCTCGTCTTTGCCAACATCACCGGTCACTTCCCAGAGCTCATGCTTCTGACCTAAGACGAAGTCGTCCAGAACGGGCGCGCCGTCTCGATACTCCACCGAGGCCACCTGGCGTCCATCGGGGAGTGTCTTCGGCTGGGTGAATTCGAACAGCCCGTTGCCGTCCGAAGGCTGGGATCCGCTGGCCCATTTTCCATTCTTGCCATTCTGTGGCATGTGCAAGACCCCGGCGCGACTGCCGTCGGCACCCTTCAGCTTGCAGGTCTCACAGTTCGCGATCTTCTGCTTCGCCTCGACCATGGCCTTCTGCACGGTCTGAAGCGCCTGCTTGCGGGCTGCTGCGACCTGGTCAAGCGACAGACCCGCATCCTTCAAGGCGGCTTTTCCGGCGCCGGCCAGCCTGTCGCCGCCCTTGAGTACGGCTTCGATCGCCTCCGCAACCTTGGGCGCTCGGCGCGCAATCTTGAACGGCTTGGCGACCGCATCACCGACGTATGGAAACATGCTCACCAGCGATGCGACCGCACCAACCCCATCGCCCTGAACTAGGGACAGTGCGAGTCCGACCGTATCCGAGGCGGGTGTCGGGTCAAATATTCCCGTCACATCTGCCACCAATCCAGCGCCCTCGGTCGGGGACATGTTGGCCACCGCCTCCTGCGTGCGCTTCCACACATTCGATCTCAGTTGCTCGGACAGGGCCGAGTTGAATTTCTCAGTCATGCGCGGGTTCATTCCAAAATGTTGCACGCCATTCACCGGCGCCATCGAAAGCGTAGGCCTGAAGCCAGGCGTCTGCGTACTCCGGTCCGGTCAGGCGCTTCCAGCGCTCCATCGTCTCCAGGCTGGTGTCGGACAAGGCCTGTGCAATATCGCTCTGTTTGAAATACCCGGGCGCCACATCAAATCGCAGCAGCAGGAACATTCGATAAGCGGCGACTGTGTCGAACCGGAACGGAGCAGCAAGCCTGATGCTGTCACGCACGACCCAGCGCAGGTATGGAAGGGGGTAGCACGCACGCAAGTTCGGCCTGACCTCCAGGAGGTGCATGAACAGTTCGCGCTCCAGCAGTCGTGGATCCGCCAGGACTGGAGCGTCGATCTGAGCAGTGGTGAATCTGAGTACCATGTGGTCATGTTAGACGTTGGCTCCGGCGCAGTTCAGTGAGGCCGAGCCCGTGTCAGGTCGACCTGCGGTACGACGAGTGCGACCGGCTGTCTCGGACGCCCGACGTTCGCCCGCCGCCATGCCCTTGAGGCGACAATACGGGCTTCCACCGCTCCGAGCTCGCCTACCATGTTCACCGGCATCATCCAGGCCGTCGCCACCGTCTCCGCCGTCACCGACCGCCCCGGGCTGCGCAGCTTCACGCTCGCGTTCCCGCGCGGCTTCTGCGAGGGGCTCGAGATCGGCGCGAGCGTCGCGGTCGACGGCGTGTGCCTGACCGTCACCGAGCGCGTCGGCGAGGACGCGGCCAACTTCGACGTGATGCAGCAGAGCCTGAACCTCACGACGCTGGGCACGCTGGCGCAGGGCTCGCGCATCAACGTCGAGCGCGCGGCGCGCGACGGCGCGGAGATCGGTGGCCATCCGCTGTCCGGCCACGTGGACTTCCAGGCCACGATCGCCCAGGTGCGCACTCCCGAGAACAACCACGTCCTGCGCATCGCCGTGCCGCCGCAATGGATGCGCTACGTCTTTCCCAAGGGCTACATCGCCGTCAACGGCGCGAGCCTCACGGTGGCCGAGGCCGACCGCGCGGCGGGCTGGTTCGAGGTCTGGCTGATCCCGGAGACGCTGCGCATGACGACCTTCGCCGACAAGCGCGAGGGCGCGGCGCTCAACATCGAGATCGAGCGTGGCACGCAGGTGATGGTCGACACGGTGCGCGCCGCCGTCGACGAGCGCCTCGGCCCGCTGATGCCCGCGCTGATCGAGCTGCTGCGCGAGCGCGGCACCGACGTCGACGCGTTGCTGGGCGCGGACGTCGTCGCCCGGCTGCCGCGGGCGTGACGATCGTCCCCGTCACCGGTCCGGCGCCGCCGCCCCGCCTGGTGCCGGACGCCGATCCCTACCGGCCGCCGCCCGATACCGGCCTGGAGGTGGTGCACGAGGAGGCCGGCTTCGTCGTCCTCGCCAAGCCGCCGGGCCTGCTCAGCGAGCCCGGGCGTGGCCCCGACAAGCGCGACAGCCTCGTCGTGCGCGCACAGGCGCGCTGGCCGTGGGCGCGGCTCGTGCACCGGCTCGACATGATGACCAGCGGGCTGATCGTCGTCGCGCTCGACGAGGCCGTGCACTCGGAGTTCAACCGCCTGTTCCGCGAACGCCTCGTCCGCAAGCGCTACGAGGCGCTCGTGCATGGACGTCCCGCGGCCGAGGCCGGCGCGATCGACCTGCCATTGGCCGTCGACTGGCCCAACCGGCCGCGCCAGGTGGTCGACCTCGAGCGCGGCAAGCCTTCGCTCACCCGCTACCGCGTGACCGGGGACGTGCCCGGCGGGCTCGCACGCGTCGCGCTCGAGCCCGTCACCGGCCGCACGCACCAGCTGCGCGTGCACCTGGCCGCGCTCGGCCATCCGATCGCCGGCGATCCGTTCTACGGCATCGCCGCCGGGGCCGACGCGCCGCGCATGATGCTGCACGCGTGCGGCATCGAGTTCCCGCATCCGGCCGGCGACGGGCGCGACTGCCGCTTCGACGTCGCCGTGCCGTTCTGAGTCGCGCAGAAGTACCGGCGCGCCCCGGATTTCCCCGGGGATGGCCCTCTACGAAACGAGTAACACGCTGGGTACACTGCCCACGGTTCACCCAGGATTTCCCATGCCCCAAGCCGTCATCACGGGAACCGGCCTCTACCAGCCGCCCCACGTCGTCACCAACGCGGAACTCGTCGCCGCCTTCAACGCCTACGCCGACGCGCAGAACGCGAAGAACGCCGAGGCCATCGCGCGCGGCGAGGCGGTCGCGATGACGGCTTCCAGCGTCGAGTTCATCGAGAAGGCCTCGGGCATCAAGCAGCGCTACGTGATCGAGAAGACGGGCGTGCTCGACCCGGCCCGCATGCGCCCGAAGTTCGAGCAGCGTCCCGACGACCAGCTTTCGCTGATGGCCGAGATCGCCGTCGACGCCGCGCGCAAGGCGCTCGCCGCGGCCGGCCGCCAGGCCGCCGACATCGACGCCGTGCTCTGCGCCGCCTCCAACATGCAGCGCGCCTACCCGGCGATGGCCGTCGAGATCCAGCAGGCGCTCGGCGCCGGCGGCTACGGCTTCGACATGAACGTGGCGTGCTCGTCGGCCACCTTCGCGATCGAGCAGGCCGTCAACGCCGTGCGCGCGGGCAGCGCGAAATGCGTGCTGGTGGTCAATCCGGAGATCACCTCGGCCCACCTCGAGTGGAAGGATCGCGACTGCCACTTCATCTTCGGCGACGTCTGCACGGCGACGCTCGTCGAGAGCGCCGACACTGCCGTCTCGAGCGACCGCTGGGAGGTGCTCGGCACCCGTCTCGCGACCCAGTTCTCCAACGCCATTCGCAACAACTTCGGCTTCATCAACCGCAGCGAGGACGCCGATCCGCTCGCGCGCGACAAGACCTTCCGCCAGGAAGGCCGCAAGGTGTTCAAGGAAGTCGTGCCGCTGGCCGCCGCGCACATCGAGGCCCATCTCGCGGCGCAGGGGCTGGAGCCCACGCAGATCCGCCGCTTCTGGCTGCACCAGGCCAACCTCGGGATGAACCAGCTGATCCTGAAGAAGCTCGTCGGCGCCGACGCCGGCACGGACGTCGCGCCGCTGGTGCTCGACACCTACGCCAACACCTCGTCGGCCGGCTCGGTGCTCGCGTTCCACGAGTACCGCGCGGACCTGCAGGCCGGCGACACCGGCGTGATCTGCTCGTTCGGCGCCGGGTACTCGATCGGCAGCGTGATCGTGCGCAAGCAGTGAGGCGCGCGGTCAGCGGCGCCGGCGGGCCACCGCGGCGATCACGGCCAGGCCGGCGAGCAGGAGCGACCACTCGGGCGCGTCCGGCACCGGTGAAGTCGGCGGCACGACCGGCGGCGTGACGGGCGGCGTCACGGGAGGCGTGACCGGCGGCGTGACCGGTCCGCCCGGCCCGGCGGGCACGGTGCCGCAGCAGCCGATGACATCGCCGCCGCCGCCGCCGAGGGGCGTGGAGGGGAAGCCGCTTGGGCCGCCGCCATCGCCACCGCCGTCGTCCGGGGGCGGCTGATCCGTCGAACCGGGCATCCCCGCGGCGGGAGGTTCGAAGGACAGCGGGCTGTCGTCCGGGCCCTGCGCCACGGTGGTGTCCGCGGGCGGCGGGGCGGCGCCTGCCGCGGGCGTGACGTCGATCGATTCGTCCTCGCCCGATTGCAGCGGTTCGTCCTCCGGCTTGCGCGTGAGCAGCGAGACGTTGTTGCACACGGTGGGCACCACCACGCAGGTGTCGCCGACGCAGTACACGAGGCCGCGCTCCTCGTGCTTCGCGCTCCAGGCGGAGCGATCGACGCTGCCGTGGCAGACCACGCCGTGGCCGCTGTGCATCTGGCGCAGGTCCGTGTAGACGTGCTGGCCCTGGATGCGGTCGCGCGTGATGGTGACCACGTCCGTGTAGCGGCGCGCGACCATCAGCGCCCGCAGCTGCCGCCGCGTGTCGTCCGGCATCGCGAAGTCGGCCAGCACCGCTTCCGGCGCCCCCCGGTACGGATTGGCGCCCGGATGGGCCCACGAACATCCGCTCCCCGTCGCCGACGCCATGGCCGCGGCCACGATCAGGCTCATCCCCATTGGAGGTCTCCCAAGTGTCGCGGGGCGTGACATCCAGGCCACGGTGCCCGACCGACTGACGTTTGTTGTTCGGTTCCGCAATCACTTGCGGCGCGCGCGAGTCTACGGGGCGCTGGGAGCCGACCGAATGACCCTGCTGCAGTCGAGCAGGAAATTTGTGTCAAGTGTCACGAAAAGTTATCGGTTTGGCGCAACACGACGACTGCGAACAATCGGAAATGCGCTAAGGCGGCGCCGGGCGCGAGACGAGCCGCGGCGGCTTCAGTGCGCGGCGCCCGAGGACGCATCGGACGCCACGTCGAACGTCCAGGGAGCGGGCGCGATCACGTCGGCGCCGACGGTCGCGCGCAGCTGCACCCGATAGCGCCCCGGCGCCAGCGGCTTGCGCGGGATGAGGACGGCGAAGCCCCCGCGGACGGCGGCGTCGGCCACGAGGCCCGGCCCCGAGATCGCCGGATCCGCGAGGATCACGCTGGGGACGGGCATGTCCCGCGCGTCGTGCAGCTCGAAGTCCAGGATCCGGACGTCGGGCGCCCCGGAGCCCCCCATGACGGAGGCCGCATCGCGCAGCCCCACCAGCACGGGGATGCCGACCCTCGCATCGGGAAGCAGCGCCTGCGGCGGGCGTGGCGTCTCCCGATCCAGGCGCAGGGAGCCGGTCGGCGCCGTCATCCCGGCCCAGGGATAGCGCACGAGCCGGCCGGTCGCGGCGGCCTCCGGCCCCGGCGCGAGCAGCGGCACGCCGAGGTCGATCACGCACGCCCCCGCGGCCGCGCCGCTGCCGTAGGCCATGCCCGCCTCCGTCACCCGGCTCAGCAACAGCGTGGCGTGGTAGACCGTGCCCATCAGGTGGTCGACGCAGTCGCTGTCGGTCGCCACCGAGCCGATGTCGCCGACGACCTCCGTGGCATACGTCGAGTGGTACCCGGCCGCCCGCATGCGGGAGAAGGGATCGGCGCCGGTGAAGTACCCGAGCCCCGCGGCCTCCGCGTGCACCGAGGGCGCCGAGCGAAAGCCGTTGGCGCTGAGGTAGGCCGCATGCCGGGACGCCGAGAGGGAAAGCAGCTCCGAGCGCGCGACCGGATGCGTTCCCGACGCGGTGCGAAGGGCGTTCAGGCGCGCGAGCGAACGCTCCACGCGGCCGGCGGCGGACTCCGCGGGCTCGACGTCGGCAACCGGCGCCACCATGATCGCGCCCGCGGCGGCGTCGCGTTCGCGGCAGGCCGCCTCGCAGCGGAGCTCT
>DASVLN010000098.1:0-1603 GCA_036384855.1 Burkholderiaceae bacterium
GAGCGCCGCGCTCGCGAGCCGCACCCGCAGCGTCAGCGGCCCGAGGTGCAGCAGGCCCGAAGCAGGCAGCGTCGCGGCAGTGCCGGCGGCCACCGTCGCGCGGCCGACGCGCACGCCGTTGATCGTCGAGGCCGGCACGACCTGCACGATGCCGTCGCGCTCGACGAGTTCCAGGTGGTGCGCGGCGACGTGCGGGTCGTCGAGCACCACGTCCGAGTCCAGCGCCCGGCCGACGCGCACCGGCCACGCCGACACGCGCGTCGCCTGGCGCGCCTGGCCGTCGCGATCCAGCAGCTCGATCAGGGCGAGCGTTTCCATGCGAATCCCTGCAGGTAGTGGCGGGCCAGCAGCTGGGCATTGGCGAAGCTCACGCCATGGGCGTCGAAGCGGCCCTGCACGCCCTCGGTCTTCGCGTCGACCGAGGTCGTGAGCACGGCGACGTCGTACAGCCCGGGCAGCCGGCGGTAGGCGCGCAGGCACATCACCGTGCGCATCGGCAGCCCACCGTTCTCCACGAAGCCCTCCTTGCACTGCGGCGCCGTCAGGTCGTGCGTGCGGTGGCCCATGTTCTCGTTCTGGAAGCTGAGGCTGTATTCCTGCGCGAACCGCAGCGGGCCCAGCTTGCTGCCGTCGTAGACCTCGTGGCGCACCGACAGGTCGCCGGTGCGCAGCGACTGGCTGATGAAGATCGCCGTGTCCATCTGGCAATCCGAACGCTCGAACTGCAGCCCCGCCGCGGCCACCGGGTTGGACGAGCCCCAGCAGCGCATGAAGTCTTCCTGCGGCACCGGCACGTCATAGTGCGCGTGCTTGATCTGGCGCCACGGCAGCGCGACGAAGCGCTCGGTCAGCGACTGCTGGTGCACGAGCAGCTGCCGAGCGAGCTCGGCATCGACGCTGCCCGTGATCGGCCTGGACGACGCGCCGCGCGCGATGAGCGCCTTCGCGAACTCGGCCGGCACGAGGAAGCTGACCTGCTGGCCGTCGAGCCGCGTCGCGTCGTTGACGCCGACGATCAGGCCGTGGTCGTCGACCACCGGCCCTCCGCTCATGCCCGGGCTGAGCGAGCCCGAGAACAGGATCTGCGGCAGGAAGCTGCGCTCGACCAGGCCGTTGTACGTGCCCTCGACGACCACGAAGCCGACGTCGAGGGGGTTGCCGAGCGAGAAGATGCGCTCGCCCTGCGCGAGCGCCGCGCCGGTGTCGGGGCGGATCTGGAACAGCCCGCGGCGCGCGACGTCGGCCGGCGGCGCGGCCATGCGCACGAGCGCGAGATCGTGCACGACGTCGAACGCGACCAGCTGGAGCGCGCCCGACGCGCCGTCGACCATCTGGTAGCTGAGCCGGTAGCGCTGCGGCTCGAGCGCGGCCTGGCTGACGACGTGCCAGTTGGTGAGGATCAGCCCGCCCGGTCCGACCAGCGACCCCGAGCCGACGCTTGCCTGGCTGTCCTGGTCGCGCAGCAGGGTGCGCACCTGCAGCAGCCGCGGCCGGCCGTCGTCGTAGATGCGGCGCGCGGGCGCGGACATCGCGGCGCGGTCGGACTCCGCCTTCGCGGGCCCGGAGGCAGCCGCCTGCGGCAGCAGCGCGGCCGGCGCGGAGG
>DASVLN010000099.1:0-1846 GCA_036384855.1 Burkholderiaceae bacterium
CCTCCGCCTGCAGCCGCTCCACGGCCCACAGCACGGTATTGCGCGAGACGGCCAGCAGTCCCGCGTGTTCGCGCGACGCGGGCAGCCGCGCGCCGGGCGCGAGCGAGCCGGCCTCGATCGCGTCGCGCAGCTGGCGGTAGACGCGCTGGCGCAGCGGCTCCGTCCGGGGGACGGGCGCGATGGCGGCGGCGGTGGTGACGCGGGGGCGGCGGTTGGCCGTGGCGGAGGTCGGGTTCATGGCGCTCGCACCATCATGGCGGCGGACGATGATGGGCGAGGAGCCATTCTGCGCCGACCTGAAGGGCCAATGCGTCTCAGCGCGGGCGCGCGATCAACCAGTCCAGGTGCACGCGGACGGTCGGCCATTCGGCGGCGGTGACGCTGTAGACACAGGTGTCGCGCAGCGTGCCGTCGCGGCCGAGGCTGTGGCTGCGCAGCACGCCGTCGAGCTTGGCCCCGAGGCGCTCGATGGCGCGCCGGCTCTGGTGGTTGCAGAAGTGCGTGCGCAGCTCCACCGCGATGCATTCCAGCGCCTCGAACGCGTGTCCGAGCAGCAGGCGCTTGGCGGCGGTGTTCAGTCCGGTGCGCTGGGCCGAGGCCGCGGTCCACGTCGAGCCGATCTCGACGCGCCGGTTGGCCGCGTCGGCGCGCATGTAGGTCGTCATCCCGACGGCGCGGCCGCGGGCGTCGCGCACGGTGAACGGCAGCATCGCGCCGGTGGCCTGCAGGCCGAGGCGGCGGTCGATCTCGGCGCGCATTCCGGCAGGCTCGGGGACGGTGGTGTACCAGAGCTTCCAGAGCTCGCCGTCGCGTGCGGCATCGACGAGCTCGTCGTGGTGGGCGGGCGCGAGCGGCTCGAGCGTGCACGCGGGGGCGGTCAGTCGGACGGGTGTGAGCCAGGGTGACGGCATGGGCATTCCTCGTGGTCGGGAAAGCCCATTGTGAGAACCGCTTCCATGCGCCGGAGAGCCATTGCAGGGCGCCCGGAAGAGCCATTCGCGCCGGTCAGGAGCGGCGCGCGCGCAGCTGGCGATCCATCTGCTTGAGCGCGAGCACGCGGGCCTGGTCCGGATGCTGGCAGCGGAAGATGCAGCGGCCGTCGAGGTTGTGGGCGAGCTTCGCGCAGGCGATCTGCTCGCGTCCCGTCAGCAGGCGATAGGCGTCGACGGCCAGCAGCATGCCCAGCATCGGCGCGAGCAGCCCGAGCGCGGCGCCGTCCCAGCGGCCGTCGGCCAGCGAGATGACGACGGTGCGCGCCGGGTTGACGCCGAACGCGGACAGCGGCGGCTGCCACGTCGCCACGAGCGCCACCATCACGCCCACGACGGCGCCGGTCCAGCGGTACAGCGCGGCGTGGTTGATCGTCAGCAGGATCACGAGCATCGCCGCCGCCGCCAGCGCGAGCTCGAGCGCGAAGGCGAGCGCCAGCGCGCCGACATCGCCGTGCGGCAGCGGGATCGTGCCGGCCGCGGCGAATGCCGGCGCGAGCCAGGCGCGCACGGCCGCGATGCCCAGCGCGCCGCCGGCGAACTGCGCGATCGCGTAGAACAGCAGGTCCCAGTGGCCGACCTTGCGCAGCCGCCAGAACGCCAGCGTCATCGCCGGGTTGAGATGCGTGCCCGAGCGTCGACCCCAGGGCGAATAGATCATCGCCACGGCGACCAGGCCCATGGCGAGCCCGGCCAGTGCCGCCCGCGCCTGCGGCGAGGGCAGGGCCTCGCGCAGCAACGGATCCTCGCGCAGCGTCGCGACCACGCCGGCCGAGAGCACGAACAGGGCGAGGAACAGCGCCTCGATCAGGTACTCCAGCCAGTGCCGGCCCAGCGTCCGGTGCCAGGGCAGGTAG
>DASVLN010000100.1:0-5070 GCA_036384855.1 Burkholderiaceae bacterium
CCGCGCCGAGGCCGAGCACCAACGCAGCCTCGCGCGCGCGCAGGCCGAGCGGCTCGAGACGCTGGAGCGCCTGGGCGCCATCGGCCGCGAGATCACGCGCAACCTCGAGCCCTCGGCCATCCTCGCGGCGCTCGACCAGCACGTGCGCGCGCTGCTGGATGCGCGCTCGCTCGTCATCCACCGCGTGTCGGCCGACGGCCGCGAGCTCGTGATGGTCTACGGCGTCGAGGCCGGCGCGCCGCTGCCGCCGCACCGCATCGCACTGGACGATCCACGCGATCCCGTGGCGTGCTGCGCGCGCGAGCGGCGCGAGGTGATGGCCGGCGCCGATGGGTCGCATACCCCTTCCCGTACGGGCACCACGCCCAGCGTGATGTGCGCACCGCTGTCGGACGGCGACCGCCTGCTCGGCGTGATCGCGATCGGCTCCGCGCTCCCGCGCGCCTACGCGGAACGCGAGCTCGCGATCTTCCGCACGCTGTGCGCCTACGGCGCGATCGCGCTCGCCAACGCCGACGCCCAGGCGACGCTCGTACGCCAGAACGAGCAGCTCGAGCGGCTGTCGGTCTCGGACGCGCTGACCGGCCTGTCGAACCGCCTGCGCCTCGGCCAGGTGCTCGCGCAGGAGGCGGCGCGCCAGGCTCGCAGCGGCGCGCCCGTTTCGGTGATCCTGCTGGACCTCGACCACTTCAAGGCGATCAACGACCAGCATGGCCATCCGGCCGGCGACCGGGTGCTGGTGGCGATCGGCGAGCTGCTGAAGGCCGGCTCGCGCCAGACCGACGAAGCCGGCCGCTGGGGCGGCGAGGAGTTCCTGGTCGTCTGCCGCGACACCGAGCTCGACGGCGCCCGCGCGCTCGCCGAGAAGCTGCGCGAGCGCATCGCGTCGCACGACTTCGCCGAGGCCGGCCGCCGCACCGCGAGCTTCGGCGTCGCGCAACTCGCGGCCGGTGAGGACGTCGCGGCGCTGGTGGCGCGCGTCGACGCGGCGCTGTACCGCGCCAAGCACGGCGGGCGCGACCGGGTCGAGACCGGATAGTGCCGGCGAGGGCGCGTCGCCGCAGGCCGGCACCGGGGCTTGAACCACGAGCGCGGCCGCGATGCGCCGATGCGCCGATGCCCGGAGCCCGGAGCCCGGAGCTCGGAGCTCCGACGATGCCTTCCACGGCTGCGACGGCCGGCCACGCAGCTCCGGCGACTTGCCGAATTGCTTCGACGCGTCGTCCGGGAACCTCGAAGCCCCTCCCTGCGCTTGCAGCGTTGCCGCCCAGGCGATCGACGCCGGACCCGCGAGCCAGGCGGTCCGGGTGCACGAGCCGGGACGCCGATGAAAATCGAGGCAGTGCCGGTCTTCCGCGGTCGGCGCGCCGCACTGCGCAGCAGGCGGCCGAGGAAATTGCCGGAGCCGTCGGAGCTTTCTCTCCCGGCGTCGGAGCGCCCCCGGGGAAGCGCCGGGCCTCGCACGACGACGATCCGACCGCGCAGCCCGTCGCGCCTGGCGACCGGCGATGTCCGCCGAAGGCCGCTACAGGCCCAGCTCCGCCAGGATCGCCTCGCGCAGCTGCTGCGCCTCGACGCTGGCGATGCGGCGGGGGTGCGGCAGGTCGACGGCGAAGGTGGCCTGGATCGTCGTCGGCCGCGGCGACAGCACGACGATGCGGTCGGCCATGTAGATCGCCTCCTCGACGTCGTGCGTGATCAGCAGCACCGTGTGGCGCTCCTCGGCGAGGATGCGCAGCAGTTCGTTGCGCATGCGCAGGTTCATCAGCGCGTCGAGCGCCGAGAACGGCTCGTCGAGGTACAGGATCTCGGGCTTGACGATGAAGGCGCGCGCCAGCTCCACGCGCTTGAGCATGCCGCCCGACAGCTCGTGCGGATACGCGTTCTCGAAGCCCTTGAGGCCCACCATCGCGGCGTAGTGGTCGGCCAGCGCGGCGCGCTCCTGCGCGGTCTCGGCATGCTCGGTGCCGTTGAGGCCGAACATCAGGTTCTGCTGCACCGTCAGCCACGGGAACACGGAGCCCTGCTGCGAGATCACGATGCCCTTCGGGCTCGGGCCCGTCACGGGCCGGCCGTCGATGCGCACGCTGCCGGCGTCGGGCTGCTCGAAGCCTGCCAGCATGTTCATCAGCGTCGACTTGCCGCAGCCGGAAGGCCCGACGATGGCCAGGAACTCGCCGTCCGCCACGGTCAGGCTGATGCCGCCGACGACCTGCAGCGCCTGGCCGCGCGCGCCGGTGAAGGCCTTGCGGATGCCGTCGACGGCGATCTTCGCGTTCTCAACGGACATAGCGCCACCGCACCGTCTTCAGTCGCTCGAGCAGGCGCGTCAGGCCGTCGAGCAGGAGGCCGATCAGGCCGATGATCACCATGCTGGCGACGACGAGGTCGTAGCGGTTGCCGGCGTTGCGCGAATCCATGATCAGGTAGCCGAGGCCGGAGTGCAGCGCGATCATCTCCGCGGCGACGACCACCAGCCACGCGACGCCGATGCCGATGCGCATGCCGACGATCACCTCCGGCAGCACGGCCGGGATCACGACCTGGCGGAACAGCACGCGCCGCGGCACCCCGAAGTTGGCGGCGGCGCGCAGGTAGCGGCGCTCGATGGTGTGCACGCCGGAGATGGTCTGCACCACCATCGGGAACACCGACGAGATGAAGATCAGGAACACCGGCGACAGGTCGCCCACGCCGAACCACAGGATGGCCAGCGGGATCCAGGCGATCGGCGAGATCGGCCGCAGCATCTGGAACAGCGGGTTGAGCGTGCGGTACGCGGGCGTCACCCAGCCCATCCACAGCCCCAGCGGGATGGCGACCACCAGCGCGAGGCCGAAGCCGATGCCCACGCGCATCAGCGACGCGCCGATGTGCTCGAACAGCGTGCCGTCGAGCACCAGCTCCCACGCGCCGGTGACGACGGCCCACGGCGTCGGGAAGATCGCGCTGTCGTCGCGCGCCACCACCCACCACCACAGCGCGACGATCGCGGCGATCACCACCATCGGCGCCAGCACCCGGGCGGGCCAGGTGTCCCATCGTGAAATCCTCGAACTCATGCCTGCGTCTTCTTCCTCAACCGGTTCCAGCGCCATCGGATCCGCGCCCACGGCGTGGCCGGCGCCTCGGCCACGACGATCGTCATCTGCCCGCTCGCGTGCGCGGTGCAATCGAAGCTGTAGGCGGCCGCGCGCTCGAACGGCAGCCGGAAGCTCTGCCCCGGCATGACCAGCACCGGGCCGAACTGCTGCGGCACGTCGTCCTCGTTGCGCAGCAGGAGCTGGTCGTTCAGGCCCACGGTCAGGTCGATGCGCGGAGGCAGGATCTCCACCTTGTTGCCGGCCATGCGGCGCGCCCAGGTGCCCTTGGGGATCACGAAGGGCTCGTCGCGCGAATCGACCGCGAGCGGCGCGAAGCCGGCCCAGGCCGCGGCCGCGAGCACGGCGGCCAGCGGCACCAGGAATGCGACGCGCGCCGCCTTCACCGCAGCGCCATCAGTTGGCGGACATCGTGCGCGAAGTCCGCCGCCGTGTGGCCGAAGGGCATCAGCGCCCGCAGCCGGCCCTGGCGGTCGATCAGGTAGATCGACGTCGAGTGGCTCATGAAATAGTCCGCGCCGCCGCCTGCCGGCGGGATCTTCTGCGCCGTCACGCCGTAGCGCTTGCGCAGCAGCGCGAGCGCGCCGGGCTCGCCGGTGCCGCCGACGAAGCTGCGGTCGAACGCGGCCAGGTAGCTGCGCACGTGCGCGAGGTCGTCGCGCTCCGGATCGACCGTCACGTAGACCACCTGCACCGCCGCCGCGTCGGGCCCGAGCAGCCGGCGCACCTCGGCCAGCGTGGCGAGCGTCGTCGGGCACACCGCGGGGCAGTGCGTGAAGCCGAACACGAGGAGCACCACCTTGCCGCGCCACCGCGAGAGCGCCAGCTCGCCGCCGTCGGTGGCGCGCAGCCCGGCCGGGAAATCGGCCGCCGGCTGCGGCGGATCGAAGACGCCGGCCTTGAGGCCGATCGGGTTCGGATCGGCCGCCGCCGCGCACGCCGACGCGGCCGCCAGCGACAGCGCGAACAGCAGTCGGGCGAGGAGGTTGCGGCGCGTCATAGCGGGATCGCCGTGGGCTTGACCGCCTTGGCGAAGCTGTCGTCCACGTACTTCTCGTAGGGCACCGGCGCCTTGAGCGTGCCGGCCTCGACGGACAATTGCATCAGCTCGTCGAACTCCGAGCGGATCATGCGCAGGTCGCCGTAGGTGACGCGGTCGGGCGGGTTCTGCATCACGAACTCGAGGATCTTCGGATCCTGGTTGAAGAACTTGCGCCCCGCGGCGATGGCCACGGCCTTGTCGCGGTGGGCGGGCGCCTGGTCGAGCCAGAGGCCGGCGCCCGCCACCATGTCGACGAGGTCCTGCACCAGCGGCCGGTTCTGGTGGATCAGCTCCTCGCGCACCGTGAGCACGCAGCAGATGTAGTTGCGCCACTCGTCGCGCGTCATGCGCAGCACGCGCGCGTAGCCGGCGCGCTGGGCCGCGGCGCCGAAGGGCTCGCCGGTGCAGTAGGCGTCGACGGCCTTCGCATAGAGCGCGGCGGGCATGTCGGCCGGCGCCATCTCGACGAGCACGATGTCCTTGGGGGTCATGTTCTCGCGCGCGAGCATCTTGCGCAGGAACAGGAAGTCCACCGCGAAACGGCTCGGCACGGCGATGCGCTTGCCCGCCAGGTCGCGGAACTTCTGGTACGACGAATCCGTGCGCACCATGATCACCGCGCCCGAGCGATGGCCCAGCGACACGATCTTGACCGGGATGCGCTTGTCCGCGAGATCCATCACCAGCGGCGCCAGCATGTAGGCCGCCTGGATGCGGCCGGACATCAGCGATTCCTTGACCTCGGGCCAGCCGCTGAACTTGCTGTACTCGTAGGCGAGCTGGCTGGAGCCGCTCTTCTGGTTCAGCGCGGCGCGCGCGCTGCAGGCCACGGGCAGCGTGAGGTTGCAGGTCACCGCGAGGCCGCCGACGACGAGCGGGTCGGCCGCCGCCTGCGCGGACAGCGGAAGCAGCCCCGGCAGCGCCGCG
>DASVLN010000101.1:0-5447 GCA_036384855.1 Burkholderiaceae bacterium
GCCGGGCCCCTCAGTGCGTCCGGCCGCCGGACGCGTCCTCGCGTCCCGAAGGCGTCTGCGGGTCGAGGCCGCGATCGGGCGACTCGGCCACCTGGCGCTGGCCCGAGCCCGGCTCGATCAGCTCCTCGATGATCAGGCGGCCGAACTTCTGCGCGCGGTCGGCGTGATGACGCGCCGCGATCGCGCCGGCGCGGCGGGCCTGCTCGTCCTCGGGCGCGCGCACCGACACGAACGGGTGGCCCTGCTCGGCGAGCTCGCGCTGCTGCTTGACCAGGTTGAGCTCCTGGCCGATGGCGGCGAGCACGCCGGAGTTCTGGATGTCGCGCTCGGCGCGCACGCGCACGTCCTCCGCGGAGTAGTACTGCACGTCCTCGAAGCCGGCCTGCCGCAGGTCGGACATCGCGCCCCGCGCATCCTCCTCGGTCGGGAACGAGGCCAGCACGTGGCCGACCGGCTTGAACACGCCGTAGGCGCTCTGAGAGTCGGGCGTCTTGTCCATGATGGGGCTCCTGGCTGTCGACTTGGGCCCTCCTCGGGCAAGTCGCGGACCCCGGCCTTGGGCGCCCGTCAGCCCCGCGCCGCCGAGGCGGCGAGCCCCTGCTCGATGCGCGCCCGCAGCGTCGCCGCGAGGGCGCGCCGTTCCTGCTCGCCCGCGGGCTCGACCGGCAGCACGTCGACATGCACGACGATGCCGCGCGCGCCGATCACGCGCACCAGGCTGCCCACCAGCGTCGTGCCGCCCAGGTACTGCGCCGCGCGGCTGAAGCGGTGCCCCGGCTGCGAATAGCGCAGCACGACCGGCTGCACCGGCGTCGCCGTCGCGATGGCCGCCTGCAGCAGGTTGGCGTGGAAGGGCAGGACGACGTCGCCCGGCCCGGTCGTGCCCTCAGGGAACACGGCCACCGTCGATCGCTCGCGCAGCGCGCCCGCGACCTCGTGCACCACCCGCAGCGCGTCGCGCTTGCGTTCGCGCTCGATGAACAGCGTGCCGCCCGCGCGCGCGAGCGTGCCCACCAGCGGCCAGTGCGCGATCGCCGACTTCGACACGAAACGCGTCTGCGGCGCGCTCGCGTGCAGCGTCGGGATGTCGAGCCACGAGACGTGGTTGGCCACCAGCAGCACCGGCCCGGGATGCAGCGTGCCGCTGACCCGCACCTGCACGCCGATGTCGCGCAGCAGCTGCGTGGCCCAGCGTTGAACGATGGCGTCGCGGCCGGCGGCGTCGACGTGCGGCAGCCGCGTCGCGTTGATCCAGATGCCCTGCAGCACGCGCCAGAGCACGCGCAGCAGGCGCCAGGGGATGAGCAGCCAGCCCACGTCGGCGGTCAGGAGCGCCGCGCGTCGGCCGCGTAGGCGACCGTGCCCGCGACCAGCGTGTGGCGCACGCGGCCCGGCATGCGCGTGCCCGTGGAGCTCGCGTCGAAGGGCGTGTGCTTGCCGCGGCTGACCAGGGCGTCGGGCGTGACCTGCCAGTCGGCCGCAGGGTCGAAGACGCAGACGTCGGCGACGCCGCCCTCGACCAGGCGACCCGCGCTCTGCCCGAGCGAGCCGAGCGCCTCGCCCAGCACGCGCACCGGCTCGCTCGTCACGCGGGCGAGCGACTGCGCGAGGCCCAGCTTCGACTCCTCGCCCCACTTGAGCGCAAGGCTCAGCAGCAGCTCCAGGCCGCTGCCCCCGGGCGTCGCCTCGCCGAAAGGCAGCGTCTTCTCGTCGTTGCCCACCGGCGTGTGGTCGGAGACCAGCGCCGAGATCGTGCCGTCGGCCAGGCCGGCGCGCAGCGCGTCGCGATCCTTGCCCTGGCGCAGCGGCGGCACGAGGCGCATGTCGGCGTTGAAGTAGCCGATGTCGACGTCGGTCAGGTGCAGCGAGTTGATGCTGACGTCGGCCGTCAGCGGCAGGCCCTCGGCCCGGGCGCGGCGCACGAGCTCGACGCCGGCCGCGCTCGACAGCCGGCAGAGGTGCACGCGGGCGCCGGTGGCGCGCATCAGCTCGACGATCGTGTGGATCGCGATCGTCTCGGCCGCGACCGGCACGCCGGACAGGCCCAGCCGCGTCGCCACCGCGCCGCTCGCGGCGACGCCGCCCGCGAGCGACGCCTCCTGCGGCCGCAGCCACACCGCGTAGCCGCAGGTCGCCGCGTACTGCATCGCGCGCGACAGCGTCAGGGCGTCGTGCATCGGACGCTCGGCCTGCGAGAAGCCCACGCAGCCCGCACCGGTCAGCTCGATCATCTCGGTGAGCTCGCGGCCCGCGAGGCCCTGCGTCAGCGCGCCGAGCGGGAACAGCCGGCAGCGGCTGATCTTGCGGGCGCGGAACTTGAGCATGTCCACCAGCCCCGGCTCGTCCAGCGCCGGATCGGTGTCGGGCGGGCACACGACGCTGGTCACCCCGCCGGCCGCCGCGGCGGCAAGCTCCGCCTCGAGCGAGCCCGGGGCGGTGCTCCCGAGCCGCGCCGACAGGTCGACCAGCCCCGGCGCCACCACGCACCGGTCGGCCTCGATGGTGCGCTCGGCGGCGAAGTCGGGCGGCACGTTGCCGATGGCGACGATGCGGCCCGCGGCGACGGCGACGTCCGCGGCCTCGTCGCGGCCGCTGGCGGGGTCGACCACGCGGCCGTTGCGAATCAGGATCTTCATCGGGAAAACTCCGTCCTGCGGACTGCGGTGCGGGCCTGGCTCATGCGTCGTTTCCGGCAAGGATGGACATCACGGCCATGCGCACGGCAATGCCGAACGTGACCTGCGGGAGGATGACGCTGTGCGTGCCGTCGGCCACGCGCGAGTCGATCTCGACGCCGCGGTTGATCGGGCCCGGGTGCATCACGATCGCGTCGGGCCGGGCGAGGGCGAGCTTGTCCTCGGTGAGGCCGTAGCTCTTGAAGTACTCGCCCGCGCTGGGCAGCATCGCGCCGGACATGCGCTCGTTCTGCAGCCGCAGCATGATGATCACGTCGGCATCCTTCACGCCCTCGGCCATGTCGTGGCAGACGCGCACGCCCATCTCGCGCAGGTCGCCCGGCACCAGCGTCTTGGGGCCGACGGCACGGATCTCGGGCACGCCCAGGGTCGTGAGCGCGTGGATGTCGGAGCGCGCGACGCGCGAATGCACGATGTCGCCCACGATCGCCACCGTGAGGTCCTGGAAGGACTTCTTGTAGTGGCGGATCGTGTACATGTCCAGCAGCCCCTGCGTCGGGTGCGCGTGGCGGCCGTCGCCGGCGTTGACCACGTGCACGTGCGGCGCGCAGTGGCGCGCGATCAGGTGCGGCGCGCCCGACTCGCCGTGGCGGACGACGAACATGTCCGCGTGCATCGCCGACAGGTTGGCGATGGTGTCGAGCAGGCTCTCGCCCTTGGCCGTCGACGAGCGCGCGATGTCGAGGTTGATGACGTCGGCCGACAGCCGCTTGGCCGCGATCTCGAAGGTCGTGCGGGTGCGCGTCGAGTTCTCGAAGAACAGGTTGAACACGCTCTTGCCGCGCAGCAGCGGCACCTTCTTGACGTCGCGGTCGTTGACCGAGAGGAAGGTGCCCGCGGTGTCGAGGATCTGCGTGAGAACCGCCCGCGGCAGGCCCTCGATCGACAGCAGGTGGATCAGCTCGCCGTTGGCGTTGAGCTGCGGGTTGCGTCGCGCGAGCATCAGTGGGACTCCTTGACGGCGAAGGTGAAGCGGCCGTCGGGCTCGCGCGCGAGCGACAGCTTCTGCGACGCGGGCAGCGAGAGGGTGGCCGCCGCGAAGACGGGGGCGATCGGCAGCTCGCGGCCGCCGCGGTCGACGAGCACCGCCAGCTCCACCGACGCGGGGCGGCCGTAGTCGAACAGCTCGTTGACGACGGCGCGGATCGTGCGGCCGGTGTAGAGCACGTCGTCGACCAGCAGGATGCGCGCGCCCTCGATCTCGAACGGCAGGCTGGTCGCGCCCTCGTGCGCGCCCAGGCCGCGCTCGCCGAAGTCGTCGCGATGCAGCGTGCTGGAGAGCGTGCCGACCGCGCCGGTGCGGAAGTCGGCGGCCAGGCGCTCGGCGAGCCAGGCGCCGCCCGACCAGATGCCCACGATCCGGGTGTCGGGCTTCATCAGCCGGCCGACGCCGGCGCGCAGTTCGCCGTAGAGGGCTTCGGCGTCGAGCGAGAGTTGCGTCATGTGGGTTGCTCCCGGAAGAACTGTTCGAGGATCAGCGCGGCGGCCGCGGCGTCCGCGTCCTGCGCGCCGTCGGCCTCGGCGGCGACCGTGGTGTAGCGCTCGTCGACCTCGTGCACGGCGAGCCGGAAGCGTCCGTGCAGTTGGCGACCGAAGCGGCGGGCGCGTTGCGTATTGTCGTGTTCCGCGCCGTCCGGATGAAAGGGCACGCCGACGACGAGGGCGTCGGGGGCCCACTCGCGGATCAGCGCCTCGATCGCCCGGAAGCGCGCGTCGCCCTCGGCCGCGATGGTGCGCAGCGGCTGCGCCGATCGCATCAGGCTGTTGCCGGTCGCGACGCCGACGCGCTTGACGCCGAAATCGAAGGCCAGGAACGACTGCGTGCGGGCACCTGCGGGGCCGGCGGCCGTCGTCATGCGTGGCCGGCTTCCTGGCTGAGCATGCGCGGGTCGATGCCCAGCAGCGCGAGCGCCTTCTCGTAGCGCTGCTCGACCGGCGTGTCGAAGATGATCGCCGGCTCCGCCGCGACGTTGAGCCAGCCGTTGCGGCCGATCTCCTCCTCGAGCTGCCCGGTCGCCCAGCCGCTGTAGCCGAGCGTCACCAGCACGCGGCGCGGGCCGACGCCCTGGGCGATCGCCTCGAGGACGTCCTTGCTGGTGGTCATCTCCAGGCCGCCGGGCACCGACAGCGTCGAGTTGTACGAGGCGGCGTGGTCGCGCTCGTGCAGGACGAAGCCGCGCTCGGTCTGCACCGGGCCGCCGTAGAAGACCGGCTGGTCGCCGAGGTCGTCGCTCGCGAGCGTCAGGTCGACCTTCTCGAACAGGTTGCGCAGGCGGATGTCGACCGGCTTGTTGATCATCAGCCCGAGCGCGCCCTTGTCGCTGTGCTCGCAGAGGTAGACCACCGACCCCGCGAAGGCCTCGTCGACCATGCCGGGCATGGCGATGAGGAACTGGTTGGTCAGGTTGATCGCGTCGGCCATTTCGGGATTTTAGGCCAGCGCCGCGTGACAATCCGGCGGCGATGAACAAGCCCCACCGATCCGACCGCACCCTTGCCTCCTCCCCGTCCGCCGCCGCGGAGCCGTCGCGCGTGCCGCGGGCGCTCGTCTGGTTCCGGCGCGACCTTCGCGTCGACGACCACCCCGCCCTCGCGCGCGCGCTGCGCGAGGCCGATGCCGTCTGGTGCGTGTTCGTGCTCGACGCGGCGATCCTCGACCCGCTGCCGCGCCGCGACCGCCGCGTCGCCTTCATCCGCGACAGCCTGGCCGAGCTCGACGCCCGGCTTGCCGCGCTCGCGCAAGCGGCGGGC
>DASVLN010000102.1:0-1905 GCA_036384855.1 Burkholderiaceae bacterium
GCTCGTGCTCGCGACGCTCGTGCGGCTGCTCGACACCACCTTCATCCGCGTCGGCAACGAGGAGTACGCGCGCGGCAACGGCTCGTACGGCCTGACCACGCTGCGCACCCGCCACGCCGGAGTGCGCGACGCCCAGGTGCGCCTCACCTTCAAGGGCAAGAGCGGCGTGCCGCACGAGGTGCGCCTGGACGACCGCCGCGTCGCCGCCGTCGTGCGCCGCTGCAAGGCCCTGCCCGGCCAGGAGCTGTTCCAGTACGTCGAGGCCGACGGCAGCGTGCACAAGGTGAGCTCGTCCGACGTCAACGACTACCTCCACCAGATCGCCGGCACGCGCGTCACCGCCAAGGACTTCCGCACCTGGCACGGCAGCGTGCTCGCGCTGGAGTTCACGCGCGTCGCCTGCTGCGGCGAGCGCGAGCCGGGGCCCGCCAGGGCCGCCGCCAACAAGGTGATCGCTCAGGTCGCGGCGCGGCTGCGCAACACCGTGGCCGTCTGCCGCAAGTCCTACATCCATCCCGAGGTGCTGGCCCTGGGCACGGCGCTGGGCGACGACGAGGCGCGCGCCGCGCTGCTCGAGGCGCCGTGGGCGCGCAAGACCGCGGCGCGCCGCAGCGGCTCGCTCAGCGCCGCCGAGCGGCGGCTGCTCGCCCTGCTTGCCCACGCCGAGCGCGCGCGCAAGGCCTCGGAGCGGGCCCTGGCTGGGCGCGGGATTTGCCTCACGGCCGAACCACCCCGTCCATCGTCCACGCGCAAGGGCCGCCATGCAGAAAGTCTCGGATTTCATGACGCGCAACGTCCACGTCGTCCGACCCGACGAGACACTGCAGCGCGCCGCGCAGGTGATGGATGAGCTCAACGTCGGCGCGCTGCCGGTGTGCGACGACGAGGGCCTGGTGGGCATCATCACCGACCGCGACATCACCGTGCGCGCGACCGCCGCGGGCCTCGCGCCGGAGGCCACGAAGGTCGCCGCCGTGATGACCGAGCACGCGCGCTGCTGCACCGGCGAGCAGCTGGTGAGCGAGGCGATGGCGCAGATGGCCGATGTCCAGATCCGGCGCCTGCCCGTGGTCGACGGCGCGCGCCGCGTCGTGGGCATCGTCTCGCTCGGCGACCTGGCCACGCGTCATTCGGGCCACGTCGCCGCCGCGCTGCGCCGCATCTCGGATCCGTCGATGCCCGATCGCTCCGCGCGCTGACGAGAGGCCCTTCGCACGATGACGCCGCCGTCCGCCGCACCCGCGCCTTCCCGCCATCGCATGCGGCGCGGCCTGCGCAACACGCTCCTCGGGCTGCTCGGCTTCGTCGTGCTCGTCGCGGTCGCGCTGGCCGTCTGCGAGGCCCTCGAGTGGCCGTTCCTGCGCCATCCGCTCGAACGCAAGCTCGCGCAGATCCTGGAGCGCCCCGTGACCATCGGCGAGCCTTTCGGCGTGCGCCTGCTCGGCTCCGTGCGCGCGCATGCAGGCTCGCTGGTCATCGGCCCCGGCGCGGCGGGCGCGCCGACGCTGGTCGACGAGCACGGCCAGCCGCGCGACTTCATGCGCACGGGCGCGGCGAAGCTGTCCCTCGGATACGGCACCCTGTATCACCAGTGGAAGGGCGACGGCGGCCCGCTGCACGTGAAGCTGCTGGACGTCGACGGCCTGGAGCTGAACCTCAAGCGCGACGCCGACGGCCGCGCCAACTGGCAGTTCGGCGCCCCCAAGCCCGCCGGCGCCGCCAGCTCGCCCCAGCTGCCCAACTTCGACCGCCTCACCGTGCGCAACGGCGAGGTGCGCTACCGCGACGATCCGCTGGACCTGAGCGCCGACGCGCATGTCGCGACGCGCGAGGGTGCGGCGGTCGCCGGCGGTGCGCCCGCGTCGGCCGCCTCGTCCAACGAAGCGCTGCCCGCGCTGCGCGTGA
>DASVLN010000103.1:0-4922 GCA_036384855.1 Burkholderiaceae bacterium
TCCTGGCCCTGCCGGTGCCGACCATCGAGCGCGCCGGCGGCTCCGTGCGGTGCATGCTCGCGGGCATCCACCTCGCGCCGCGGTGAGGCGCCGCGCCGGGCCAGGGTATGCGCGCACCGGCGCCGCGCCGCGGCGACCGTATGCTGGCGCCCTCCTCACTGCCGGGCACTGCCATCATGATGACCAAGACGCTGATGATCCTCGCGGAGACCGCGGTGATCACCTGGGCGATGCTGCTCGCCGCCAGCCTGATCCGCGTCCATGGCTGGACGCCCCGCGGCCTGATGGCCGCCATGGGCAACCGCGACGGCGCGCAGGATGTGCAGGGCTTCGCGGCGCGCACCGACCGCACTGCCAGGAACATGCTCGAGAACCTCGTGCTGTTCACGGCCCTCGTCCTCGCGGCGACGGCCGGCGGCGTCACCGACCCGCACGTCGAGCTCGGCGCCCGCGTCTTCTTCTGGGCGCGGATCGCCTACATCCCGATCTACATGCTCGGCATCCCCTACGTGCGCACGATCGCGTGGGCGATCAGCGTCGCCGGCATGGGCATCATCTTCGTCACGCTCGTGCGGACGCTGCCACCCGGCGTGCTCTGACTTTCGCGCTCAGCGCCGGTTCATGCGCCAGATCGCCGTGCCCAGCACGGTCGCGAAGCCGACCCAGGCGACCAGCGGCACGGCGGCCGCGGCGGCGGGCTTGTCGATCGGCCGGGCGGCCGCGACATAGGCCGACGCCGTGGCGGTGAGGGCCGCCGAGCCGACCGCCGCCGCGCCCAGGCGGCGATGGCCGAAGAACAGCCGTCCCCAGCCCGCGATCATCGCGACGTTGGCCGCGAACAGGCCCAGCGCACGGTTGCGCTGCGGAGTGGCCGGCAAGCGGGCGATGCGGTAGGCGCCGAGCGCGAGCGCGCCGTCCAGCGCCGTCCAGACCACCGGAAAGACCGCGCGCGGCGGCTGGAACGACGGCTTGCGCAGCAGGCCGTACCAGATGCGCGTCGACCAGTGGCGCGACGGCTTGTCCAGCGCGGCCGCGAGCGCGGGCGCGACGACCGCGCTTGCCGCCAGTGCGGCGGCGGCCGGTCGCGACAGGCGGCCGTCTTCGAACAGGGACTTCTGCTGCATCGGGTTCTCCACGGAAGCGATCGGTCCGCTCGGCAAGGCGCGCGCCCGAGGCCACGCACGCCGCTTGCCGCGAGCGCGGATCGGGCGCCGTCGCGGCGTCCGTTCCTCGTCCCTGCCGGAGGGCTTTCGCCATGCTCCAGAACCTGCCCGATTTCGTCGGCCACGCGCTGCGCGACCAGCGCGCCGGCCTCGACCAGCTCGCCTTCAACCGCCTGCCCCTGCGGGCCGGCCAGGGCGCGATCAAGGTCACGAGCCTCGCCTTCGCCGACCACGGCCCGCTGCCGCGCGCCTGCACCGCCGACGGCGAGGGCCATTCGCCCCCGCTGCAGTGGACGGACGTGCCGCCCGCGGCGCATGGCGTCGTGCTGATCGTCGAGGACGCCGACTCGCCGACGCCGCATCCGCTCGTGCACGCGATCGCCGTGGGCCTCGCGCCCGGCGACGGCACGCTGCGCGAAGGCGCGCTCGACGACGAGGCCGACGCCCCCGACGAGGCCCGCCTCGGTCGCAATTCCTACCTGCAACACGGCTGGCTGCCGCCGGATCCGCCGCCCGGCCACGGCGAGCATCGCTACGCCTTCCAGGTCTTCGCGCTGGGCGCCGGCGCCGCCCTGCCCGAGACGCCGGGCCGCGACGCGCTGATGGACGTCCTCGAGCGGCATGCCATCGCGAGCGGCCTGTTGATCGGCACCTACGTGCGCCACGACACGCGGGAGCGCGACGACGAGCCCAAGGTCTACACGATGCCGGCCGGGCTGGCGCCGGACTGACCCGATGGCCGCGGCCCTGCGCGCCGTGCGCGCCGACATCACGACGCGCGCCGTCGACGCGATCGTCAACGCCGCGAACTCCTCGCTGCTCGGCGGCGGCGGCGTCGACGGGGCGATCCATCGGGCGGCCGGCCCGCAGCTGCTGCAGGCCTGCCGTGCGCTGGACGGCTGCCGCACCGGCGACGCCAAGGCCACGCCCGGCTTCCGGCTGCCCGCCAGGCACGTGATCCACGCGGTCGGGCCGGTCTGGCACGGCGGCGGCCGCGGCGAGGCGGAACTGCTCGCCTCGTGCTACCGGCGCTCGCTCGAGCTCGCGCGCGAGCTCGGCGCGCGCAGCGTCGCCTTCCCCTGCATCGCCACCGGGGTGTACGGGTATCCGCCCGATCGCGCGGCCGACGTCGCGGTGGCGACGGTGCGCGAGACGGCCGCGCGCCTGGACGCGTTCGACGAGGTCGTGTTCTGCTGCTTCTCGGCCGGCGACCTGGCGCTCTACGAAGCGCGGCTGGCCGGCTGATCCGCACGGACGACGCGACCGCGCGACACGCAAGACCGCGCGGCTTGCAGCGTCATTCCGCTTTCTTTATCATGACGACCATCATGAAAGTCACGCTGCATCGCCAGTCGCCGTGCCACTCGGCCGCCCGCCAAGTGAACAAGGACACGATCGACCACTGACGCTCTCCGAACATCCGAGTCGGAGGGCCGCCGCGCCTTGCCGACATGAACGAACCCCGGCAGGCCGCGTCCTCCCGGGGTTTCGTTTTTTCCGCCCGCCTCCTTCGAGCCACGCCATGCGCACGTACGACAAGCTGATCGCCACGATTCCCGATCGCCGGAGCGCGCACGCACGCCCGTGTCCCGGCCACGGAAGCACGACCTCCGACCGCTGACGCCCCGGTGATCCCGCCGGGGCCCGGTCACGGACCACCCGGCGCGAGAGACGGCCCGCACGAAGCGGCCGCCGCGCCTCGAAAGGATCACCATGACACGCACCCACACCCCCGCCCTGCGCGACCTGCGCAACATCGGCGTCATCGCCCACGTCGACGCGGGCAAGACCACGACCACCGAACGCATCCTGTTCTACACGGGCGAGCACCACCGCATCGGCGAAGTGCACGACGGCGACACCGTCATGGACTTCGACGACCAGGAGAGGAAGCGCGGCATCACGATCAACAGCGCCGCGGTCACCGTGCACTGGAAGGGCACGCAGGTCAACCTGATCGACACGCCCGGGCACATCGACTTCAACATCGAGGTCAACCGCTCGCTGCGCGTGCTCGACGGCGCGGTGGTCGTGTTCGACGGCGTGGCCGGCGTCGAGCCGCAGACGGAGACGAACTGGCGTCTCGCGGACAAGTACCGCGTGCCGCGGATCGCCTTCGTCAACAAGCTCGATCGCACGGGCGCGGACTTCGCGCGCGTCGTCGCGATGCTCGAGGAGCGCCTGGGCGTCGTCGCCGTGCCGCTGCAGCTGCCGATCGGCGCGGAGGGTGACTTCCGCGGCGTCGTCGACCTGCTCGCGATGCGGGCGCTCGTCTGGGACCGCGACGATGCCTCGCAACCGGCGCGCGTGACCGAGGTGCCGCCCGCGCTGCTGGACGCCGCGCGGCGGGCGCGGTCGCGCCTGGTCGAGACCGCCGTCGAACAGGACGACGCGGCGCTCGAGGCCTGGCTGCGCGGCGACGAGATCGACGCGGGCACGCTGCGCGCGCTCCTTCGCAGGGGCACGCTGGCGGGCGCGTTCGTGCCGGTGCTCGCGGGCTCGGCCTTCCGCAATCGCGGCGTCGAGCCGCTGCTGGACGCGGTCGTGGACTACCTGCCGCGGCCGGGCGAGGTCCTGCACGGCGACGACGCGATCGAGGCCGATCCCGAGGCCCCGTTCGCGGCGCTCGCGTTCAAGGTCGTTGCCGACGACCACGGCGCGATGACGTTCGTGCGGGTCTACCGCGGCCGGCTCGAGCGCGGCTCGTCCGTGTTCAACGCGACGACGGGCAAGGCCGAGCGCGCCTCGCGCATCTACGAGGTGCACGCGGCCGACCGCATCGAGAAGGACGTGCTGGTCGCGGGCGACATCGCGGCGATCGTCGGACTGAAGGACACGCTCACCGGCCACACGCTGGCCGACCGGGCGCATCCGCTGCAGCTCGAGGCGATCGCGGTGCCCGAGCCGGTGATCGACGTCGCGATCGAGCCGCGCACGCAGGCCGACGGCCAGCACCTGGCCAAGGCGCTGCATGCGATGGTGCGCGAGGACCCGAGCCTGCACGTGCGGCAGGACGCCGATTCCGGGCAGACGCTGCTGTCCGGCATGGGCGAGCTGCAGCTGGAGGTGGCGGTCGAGAAGCTGCGTTCGCGCCACGGCGTGGAGGTGGCGGTCGGCCGGCCGCAGGTGGCCTATCGCGAGACGATCTCGCTGGATACGGAGGTAAGGTATGTGCACAAGAAGCAGAGCGGCGGTCCCGGCCAGTTCGCCGAGCTCGTCCTGAGGCTGGCGCCGCTGCCGCGCGGCGAGGGCTTGCGGTTCGCCAACGCGAGCGTGGGCGGTGCGATCCCGCGCGAGTTCGTGCCGGCGATCGAGGCCGGCATCCGCCGCGCCGCGGCCACGGGCGTGCTGGCCGGCTTCCCGGTGGTCGACTTCGAGGCCACCGTGGTCGACGGCAGCGCGCACGAGCGCGATTCGTCGACGCTCGCCTTCGAGCTGGCTGCCGCCGCGGCGTTCCGCGAGGCCGCCGGTCGCGCGCAGCCGCTGCTGCTCGAGCCGGTGATGGCCGTCGAGGTGGTCACGCCGGTCGAGCACCTCGGCGACGTGATCGGGGATCTGCACAGGCGCCGCGGCCACGTCCAGGCGCAGGCGCCGCGCGGCAACGCGACGGTCGTCGCGGCGCTGGTGCCGCTGAAGGAGATGTTCGGCTACATCGGCCAGCTGCGCGCCCTCACCTCGGGCCGCGCGCAGTACACGATGCAGCCGAGCCACTACGACGCGGCGCCGGCGCGCGCGCGGGCGGCGCTGGCGGACCCGGCG
>DASVLN010000104.1:0-3195 GCA_036384855.1 Burkholderiaceae bacterium
GCTGGCGCCAGGTCGTCGCGGCGCTGCCGCTGGTCGTCGAGGCCGACGACATCGCCGCCACGCACGCGCGTCTGGCCGCGGCGGCCGTGCTCCTGAAGCGCGAGGACGACGCGGCGACGCATCGTGCGCTCGCCGAGGAAGCGCTCGTGCGCCACGCCGCCGACCAGGCGCGCTGGACGGCGGCGCTCGAGGGCGCCGGGCTCGTCCTCAGCTGAGGACCGTCATGCTCAGCCGGCGGCGGTACTGGTCGACGACCGGGTCGCTCGGCGCCGCGGCGGCGTGGCCGGTCAGCTCCAGCTTCGACTTCTCGGTGGGCTGCTCGGCGCCGGCCGGCTTCGGCGCCGGCTTGGACATCAGCTCCAGCACGCCGACGTAGACCTTGCGCGCGAGCTCGTCCTTCCACGACTTGTCGCGCATCAGGATCTCGAGCAGCTCGTCGAGCGCCTGCGTGAACGCGCCGGCCGCGAAGTAGGACTGCGCGAGCTCGAAGCGGGCGTCGAAGTCGCGCTTGTTGGCGGCGATCGCGGCGGCGAGCTCGTCGTGCGAGCGCGCGGCGCGCGCCTTCTCGCTCGCGTCCAGCCAGTGCCCGAGCGCGTCGAGCTTCGGGTTGGGCAGCACGCGCTGGGCGACCGGCTCGTAGGCCTGGCGGGCGAGCGCGAGCAGCTCGGGGCGCGTGCGGCTGGTCTCGATCAGCAGGCGGATGTAGTCGAAGCGGGCGGCCTCGTTGGCAGGGTCGATCGCGACCGCCTCCTGCAGGCGCGCGAGCGCGGCGTCCGTGTCGCCCTCGGCGAGCAGCGCCTCGGCGGCCTCGGCTTCCGATTCGGCGGCGGCGGCGTCCTCGCCGGGCACGTGGCGGTCGAGGAACTTGCGGATCTCGCCCTCGGGGATCGCGCCGACGAAGCCGTCGACCGGCTGGCCCTGGTCGAACAGCACGCAGAACGGGATCGAGCGCACGCCGAACGCCTGGCTCAGCTGGCCGGCGATCTCCTGCTGCTCGTCGGCGTTGAGCTTCGCGAGCACGAAGCGCCCGCCGTAGTCGGCCTCCAGCTTCTCGAGCAGCGGGCCGAGCGTGCGGCACGGGCCGCACCACGGCGCCCAGATGTCCAGCAGCACGGGCTGCTGAATCGACGCCTGGAGCAGGTCGTTCTCGAAATTCTGGAGCGTGATGTCGATCATTCGGAGCTCGGAGGATGACCCGGCTAAAATCGTCGTTTTACCGGGAGTGATCTTGAACAGTGCCTCGCCCGTGGTCGGCGTCGTCATGGGGTCGGCGAGCGACTGGGAGACGATGAAGGCGGCCGCCCACATTCTCTCCGAGTTCGCCATTCCCTTCGAGGCGCGTGTCGTGTCGGCACACCGCATGCCCGACGACATGTTCGCTTACGCGGAAGGCGCCGTCGCGCGCGGGCTGCAGGCGATCATCGCCGGCGCGGGCGGCGCGGCGCACCTGCCCGGGATGCTCGCGGCCAAGACGGTCGTGCCGGTGCTGGGCGTGCCCGTCGCCAGCCGCCACCTGCAGGGCGTCGACTCGCTGCACTCGATCGTCCAGATGCCCAAGGGCGTGCCCGTCGCGACCTTCGCCATCGGCGTCCCCGGCGCAGCCAACGCGGCCCTGTTCGCGATCGCGATGCTCGCCACCCGCGACGCCGAGCTGCGCGACAGGCTCGCCGCCTACCGCGCCCGCCAGACCGAGGTGGCGCGCGCCATGACCCAGGAGCTCCGTTGAGCATGCCGGCCGACAAGCAGCGCCCGCTGCCCCCGGGCTCGACGCTGGGCGTGCTGGGGGGCGGCCAGCTGGGCCGCATGTTCGTGCACGCCGCGCAGGTGCTGGGCTACGACACGCTGGTGCTCGACCCCGACCCGGCGAGTCCCGCCGGCGGCGCCGCGCAGCGCCAGCTGTGCGCCGCCTACGACGACGCGCGCGCGCTCGCCGAGATGGCCGGCGCGTGCGACGCCGTGACCACCGAATTCGAGAACGTCCCCGCGCCGTCGCTGGCGTCGCTGGCCGAGGACGTCCCGGTCGCGCCCGCCGCCGCGGCCGTGGCGATCTGCCAGGACCGCGCCGCCGAGAAGGCGCACTTCGCCCGCGCCGGCGTGCCCTGCGCGCCGCACGCGGTGATCGAGACGACCGCGCAGCTGGCTGCCGTCGCCGACGACCTGCTGCCCGGCATCCTGAAGACCTCGCGCCTCGGCTACGATGGCAAGGGCCAGGCGACGGTCGCCGACCGCGCCGCGCTCGAGGCCGCGTGGGCGGCGCTGGGCCAGGTGCCCTGCGTGCTGGAGAAGCGCCTTCCGCTCGCCTACGAGCTGAGCATCATCGTCGCCCGCGGCGCCGACGGTCATCTGGTGACGCTGCCGGTGCAACAGAACCTGCACCGCGGCGGCATCCTCGCGCTGACCACCGTGCCCGCGCCGGACGTGACGCAGCCGCAGTCCGACCAGGCCATCGCGCGCGCGTCGGCGATCGCGGAGTCGATGGACTACGTCGGCGTGCTGTGCGTCGAGTTCTTCGTGCTGCAGGACGGCTCGCTGGTCGCCAACGAGATGGCGCCGCGGCCGCACAACTCCGGCCACTACAGCATCGACGCATGCGACGTGTCGCAGTTCGAGCTGCAGGTGCGCACGCTCGCCGGGCTGCCGCTCGTGACGCCGCGCCAGCACTCGCCGTGCGAGATGGTCAACCTGCTCGGCGACCTCTGGTTCGACGCCGCCGGGCGCGAGCGCGAGCCGGACTGGCCGGCGCTGCTGGCGCTGCCCGGCATGCACCTGCACCTGTACGGCAAGCGCCAGGCGCGCCCCGGCCGCAAGATGGGCCACCTCACCGTCACCGCCGCGACGCCGGCGCTCGCGCGCGAACGCGCCAACGCCGCGGCCGCGGTGCTGGGGCTGCAAGGGTTCTGATGGCGATCGTGGACGGGATGGACGCGCAGGCGATCGCCCGCGCCGCCGAGGCGCTGGCTGCGGGCGAGCTGGTCGCGTTCCCGACCGAGACCGTCTACGGCCTGGGCGCGCGCGCGGACGACGACGCCGCGGTCGCGAAGATCTTCGCCGCCAAGGGCCGGCCCGCCGACCATCCGCTGATCGTGCACGTCGCCGACGCCGCCGATGCGCAGGCCTTCGCGGACGCCTGGCCCGAGTCCGCGCGCCGGCTCGCGGACGCGTTCTGGCCCGGACCGCTGACGGTCATCGTGCCGC
>DASVLN010000105.1:0-4265 GCA_036384855.1 Burkholderiaceae bacterium
ACAAGGTGCACGCGAAGGCTTCCGACGCGGTGTCCTGAGCGTCCGCGCGCGCGGCGGCGCGCGCTTGGACGAGAATGCGGGCCATGCGCCCGCCCCATCGCTTCATCGTCCTCGCCTGCGCGCTGCTCGCGGCCGCCACGCCGCTGCTCGGCGGCGCGTTCGCGTGGCGGCTGCTGGACGAATCCCGCCCGCTCGAGGCCTGGTTCCAGCTGCTGTACTGGCCCAGCCTGCTCCTGGACGCGCTGCCGCCGCGCGCGGCCGAGGGGCTCGCGCGCTCGCCGCTGCCGACGGTGATCCTGTACTTCCTGGCCTACCTGGGCGTCGGGCAGGTGGCGCAGGTCGTCGCGGCGCTCGTGCGCGCGCTGCTGCGACGCCCGCCGGTGCGCGCATGACGGTGCCGGCCGACCCGGTCGTTGTCGTGCGCGAGTTCTGGGCGCGCATGGCCAGCAACGACTTCGCATCCGTGGGGGCGGTGCTCGCCGACGGCTTCACCTGCGACTGGCCGCAGTCCGGCGAGCGCATCCGCGGCCGCGACCACTTCGCGCGCATGAACGCCGAATACCCCGCGCACGGCCGCTGGACCTTCGAGATCCACCGCCTCTTCGGCCACGGCAGCGAGATCGTGAGCGACGTTGGCGTGAGCGACGGCGTCGTGCGGGCGCGCGCGATCTCGTTCTTCACCGTGGTCGACGGCCGCATCGCGCGGCTGGTGGAGTTCTGGCCCGACCCGTTCCCGGCGCCCGCCCAGCGCGCGCACCTCGTCGAGCCGATCGCGTGACCGCGACCGATGCCGGTGGCCGGCTCGCCGAGACGCTCGCGGTCGACTCGCGGGCCGGGTGACGATGCCGAGCCGCCTCGCCCGCGCGCTGCTGCTCGCCGCGATCCGCGCCTACAAGCGCCACGTCTCGCCGCGCAAGGGCTTTGCCTGCGCATACCGCGTCCACACGGGGCGGGCGAGCTGCTCGACGCTCGGCTACCGCGCCGTCGCGCGCCACGGCGTGTTCCGCGGGCTCGGCATCCTGGACGCGCGGCTGGCGCAGTGCCGGCTGAAACACGAGCGGTACGGGCCGAAGCCGGCGCCCCGGTCGGCGCCGCGGCTGCCACCGTCCCAGGCCGGGTTCGTCGACGGCGATTGCGGCGGCTGCGACGGCGACTACTGCAATGGCGGCGACCTCGTCGAGGATGTCGCCGGCTGCCTGCTGCCGGACGACTGTTGCGACGATTGCGAGCCTTGCGACCGCCGCCGGCGCCGCCGCAAGCCGGTGCGCGAGCGCGGTCGCCGTGGTTCGCCCGGGGCATCGCCGCCCGTCGAACCCTCGCCGGCGGCCGACGTCGACGCGACCGCGCGACGCTTCAGGCGCGCTGGAACTTGAAGACCGCCACGCTCGCGCGCAGGTTGGGCATCGCCCGCACGACGCGTCCGTGCTGCAAGCCGAAGGACTCGAGGATCTCCAGCCCGTTCTTGCGCGCCAGCACCTCGAAGTCCGCGTAGGTCGTCACGCGGATGTTGGGCGTGTCGTACCACTCGTAGGGCAGCGCGCGCGTCACGGGCATGCGGCCCGACGCGATGCGCAGCCGGTTCGGCCAGTGCGCGAAGTTGGGGAAGCTCACGATGCCGATGCGGCCGACGCGCGCCGTCTCGCGCAGCATCTTCTCGGTGTTGCGCAGGTGCTGGAGCGTGTCGAGCTGCAGCACGACGTCGAAGCTGCGGTCGTCGAACAGCGCCAGCCCTTCCTCGAGGTTGAGCTGGATGACGTTGATGCCGCGCCGCGTGCTCGCGAGCACGCCTTCGTCGGCGATCTCGATGCCGTATCCCGTGCAGCCGTGGTTCTGCTGCAGGTGGGCGAGCACCTCGCCGGTGCCGCAGCCCAGGTCCAGCACGCGCGAGCCGCGTGGCACGAGCTGCTCGATGATCGCGAGATCGGAACGCTCGCTCATTGGAAGACCTCCCTGCTTCGCGCCGCGGTGCGAGCCCCCGCCGGAATGGCCAGGTGTCGGCTCATACGGCCACCTTCACCACGCGCTGGCGCTGCGACTCGAGGCCGTCGGCGATGCGCCCGAAGTACGCCCGCATCGCGTCGTGGTAGCGCGGGTCGTCGAGCAGGAAAGCGTCATGGCCGTGCGGGGCATCGATCTCGGCGTAGGAGACCTCGGTCCGGTTGTCGACGAGCGCCTTGACGATCTCGCGCGAGCGCTGCGGCGAGAAGCGCCAGTCGGTGGTGAAGCTCACGACCAGGAAGCGCACGTCGCGCGCCGGCGCGAAGGCGCGCGAGAGATCGCCGCCGTGCGCGCCCGCGGGGTCGAAGTAGTCGAGCGCGCGCGTGATCAGCAGGTAGGTGTTGGCGTCGAAGTACTCGCTGAACTTGTCGCCCTGGTGGCGCAGGTAGCTCTCGACCTGGAACTCGATGTCCTGCGTCGTGTACAGGTACGGCCGATCGTCCGGCGCGTGGCGCGTGGCGCGGCCGAACTTGGCTTCCATCGAGTCGTCCGACAGGTAGGTGATGTGGCCGATCATGCGCGCCACGCGCAGCCCGCGCTTGGGGATCGCGCCGTGGCGGGCGTAGTGGCCGCCATGGAAGTCGGGGTCGGTGATGATCGCGCGGCGCGCGACCTCGTTGAACGCGATGTTCTGGGCCGACAGGTTGGGCGCGGTCGCCACCGCCACGCAGTGCCCGACGCGCGCCGGATAGCGCAACGTCCATGCGAGCGCCTGCATGCCGCCCAGGCTGCCGCCCAGCACGGCGGCGAGCTTGTCGATGCCGAGCCGGTCGACGAGCCGCGCCTGCGCGTCGACCCAGTCCTCCACCGTGACGACGGGGAAGTCGGCGCCGTAGGGCTGGCCGCCCGCGGCCGGGTCGGGATTGGGCGAGGTCGGGCCGGTCGAGCCGAAGCACGAGCCGGGGTTGTTGACGCCGATCACGAAGAAGCGGTCGGTGTCGAGCGGCTTGCCGGGGCCGACCAGGTTGTCCCACCAGCCGGTCGCGCCGGCGGGCGAGACGCCGGCCACGTGGTGGCTCGCGTTGAGCGCGTGGCACACGAGCACGGCGTTGTCGCGCGCCGCGTTGAGCGTGCCGTAGGTCTCGTAGACGAGCGTGTAGTCGGCGAGCTGCGCGCCGCTGGCGAGCGGCAGGGGCTGCGCGAAGTGAAGGGACTGCGGCTCGACGCGGCCGACCGATCCCGGGGAGGCACCCAGTGCTGGCATGGATTGCAGGAGATGACGGATCCCGGCCGCGCGAAACGCTGGCGGGCACCCGTCCGGGGCGCCCCTTTTAGCGACATTTGTAGAGCGCCCGCAAGCCGGTGACAAATCGGCGCTGAAGCTCTCAGTATAGTGGCGCGCGGCCGGCGCTGCGCGCGCGGGCCGATTCGGGCGGCGCCGTCCGCCTGGTCCGTCCTCGCCCCAACCGCTGGAGCCTGCGCCCTTGAAACCGATCGCCGCGTCCTTTGCCCGCCCCTTCAGTGCCGCCGGCCTGGCGGTGGCGATGCTCCTCCTCGCACCGTGCGCGCAGGCGCAGGACGAGCGCGCCGACGCCTCGGTGGATGCCACCGACCCGGCCAATCCGAAGGATCCGCTGCCGTTGTGGGAGGTCGGCCTCGTCGGCATCGCGGCGCGGCAGCCGGCCTATCCCGGAGCTGACGGCGACATCGGGCGCGTGCGCGTGCTGCCCTACGGCATCTACCGCGGCTCGTTCCTGCGCGTGGACGGCGGCGTCAGCGTGCGCGCGCTGCACACGCCGCGCGTCGAGTGGGACGTGAGCGGCGCCGGCGCGTTCGGCTCGCCGTCCAGCCGGGTGTCCGCGCGCCACGGCATGCCCGACCTGGGCCTGCTGGCCGAGATCGGCCCGGCGCTGCGGATCAACCTCGGCGACTTCGTGCGCCCCGGCCGCGACCCGCGTGCCACGCGCCTGGAGCTGCCGGTGCGCGCCGTCTTCGACGTGAGCGACGGCATGGCGCACAAGGGCTGGACCTTCGAGCCGCGGCTCGCGCACACCGCCTGGACGGGCGCGCGGGCGGCGCTGGTGCTCAGCGCGGGCGTGCTGGTGGGCGATCGCCGCATCAACGACGTCTACTACGGCGTCGCCCCGCAGTACGCCACCGCCGATCGCCCGGCCTACGAGGCGCGGGCGGGCTTGATCGCGACCCGCCTGGGCGCCAGCCTGCGCCACCGCGTCAGCCCGGCGCTGCGCATGATCTGGTTCGCCGAGGCCGAGACCGTGCGCGGCGGCGCCAACGAGGGCAGCCCGCTCGTGCGCAGCCGCCAGGAC
>DASVLN010000106.1:0-4348 GCA_036384855.1 Burkholderiaceae bacterium
AGCCGCACGCCCGCCAGGCGGTCGCCGGCGGCGATGGCGACCGTCTCGGACGTCGCGGCCAGCGCGCTCACGAAGCATGCGGGCGCGCCGCCGCGCGGCAGGTGGACGATGAGGTCGCGGCAGCCGTCGGGCAACACCTCCACCGCGACGCCGCGAGCCGGCGCGGCCGACCACAGGTCGAGGGCGACGGCAGGCAAGGCGACGGTCATGCCACGGCGCGAAGCGCGTCTCACCGGTCGCTCAGGCCAGCCCGTCGGCGGTGCCGTAGACCTCGCGCTCCGTCCAGCCGACGGCCGACATGTCCATCACGCGGTACTGCGCGTCGCTGGGCATCAGGAACTCGTCGAGCTGCGGCGGCTTCACGGCCGTGCCCGAGAGCATCGCGTGCACCTGGCCGCGGTGATGCGTCTGGTGCATGAACAGGTGCTGCAGGACGTGCGCGGCGCGGTCGCGCTGCACCCGGCCCTCGCCGCGCGGCATGGCGACGATCGCATTGGCCGCGTCGGCATCCAGGCGGTCGCAGAACGCGATCAGGCGCTGGTCGCTGCGCTCCTGCGCCGACACGTAGGGCGCGAGCTCGTCGTGCGGCGCGAAGCGGCTGTACTGCTGCTCGGCGTCGGCCTCGCCGTGCAGGGCGGCGATGTAGTACAGGTCGACCGCCAGGATGTGGTTGAGCGTGCCGATCAGCGACGGGAAGAAGCTCGTGCGCTTCGCGTGCAGCTCGGACGTCGAGAGGTTGGACAGCGCGTTCTGCAACCGGCGGTTGGCGAGGCGGTTGGCGTGCGCCTGGATCGCCAGCGCGCGCGCGAGGTCGACCGGCGGCGCGTTCGGGACGTCGGGAAAGTCGGGCATCGGATCCTCCATGTGTCGTCGTGGGCGTCGGCGGGCGCGGCAATCGGCGCGCGCGCAAGCGGGCAAGGACTTCGCTCACTCCACCGGCAGCGAGGTCTCGTACTTGACCTCGCGCAACACGACGCTGCTGCGCACGTTCGCGACCCCGGGCGTGCGGAAGACCTTGTCCTGCAGGAAGCGATCGTAGGCCTTCATGTCCGGCGCGACCACCTTGATCAGGTAGTCGCCCTCGCCCGTCGTGCTGTGGCACTCCATGATCTCGGAGCTGGCCCGCACCATGGTCTCGAACTGCTCGACCGCGCCTTCGCTGTGGCGCTCGAGCGTGACGTGCGCGAGCACGCAGATGGACAGCCCGAGCTTCTCGCGGTCGAGCAGCGCGACGTAGCCGCGGATCACGCCGCTCGCCTCCATCTCCTTGACCCGGCGCCACACGGGCGTGGCCGAGAGCCCGACCGAGTCGGCAAGCTGCTGGGCGCTCTGGCGGCCGTCGCGCTGCAGGGCGGCGGCGATGCGGCGGGCGACGCGGTCGATCACGGGCAGGGTCATGGCCCCATTCTGGCGCAATCGAAACGTCTACCGACGAAAACTCCAAATCCTGAGCACGGACATTTCGAAAGTCCCACGGATCCGGGCATTTTCGAACAGTCCCTGCGCCGGCGGAGGTCTACGATTTCCCGTCCCACCCGTGCGCTGCCGCCCGCGGGCGCCCTTCCCTGTCGAGCGAGCCGAACGCGCCATGACCCTGCCCTCCTCCGACATCACCGCCACGCCCGACCCGCGCGACGACGACGCCGCCGCGCCGCTGCGCGACTACGCGCTGACCGACAACCTCGCCGCCGAGTCCGGCGCGGTCTTCCTCACGGGCACCCAGGCGCTGGTTCGCCTGCTGCTGATGCAGCGCCGGCGCGACCAGTCGGTCGGGCTGAACACCGCGGCGTTCGTCTCGGGCTATCGCGGCAGTCCGCTGGGCATGGTCGACCAGCAGCTGTGGAAGGCCAAGAAGTTCCTGAAGGACGCGCAGGTCGAGTTCCTGCCCGCGATCAACGAGGACCTCGCCGCCACCGCCTGCCTGGGCACCCAGCGCGTCGCGCTCGACCCCAAGCGCAGCGTCGACGGCGTCGCGGCCATGTGGTACGGCAAGGGCCCCGGCGTCGACCGCTCCGGCGATGCGCTCAAGCACGGCAACGTGTACGGCTCGAGCGCGCACGGCGGCGTGCTGGTCGTCGCCGGCGACGACCACGGCTGCGTGTCCTCGTCGATGCCGCACCAGAGCGACCTCGCGATGCAGGCCTGGTCGATGCCGGTGCTGCACCCGGCCAACGTCGCCGAGTACCTCGAGTTCGGCCTGTACGGCTGGGCGCTGTCGCGCTTCTCGGGCGCCTGGGTCGGCTTCAAGGCGATCTCGGAGGTGGTCGAGTCGGGCATGACGGTCGACCTCGACGCCGTGCCGCTGGACTTCACGCTGCCGGTCGACTTCCAGCCGTCGCAGGACCTGCACGTGCGCGCCGTCGACCTGCCCTCGCTCGCGCTCGAGTCGCGCCTGGCCGAGAAGCTGGCCGCCGTGCGCGCGTTCGCGAAGGTCAACTCGGTCGACAAGCACATCGTCTCGAACCCGAACGCGACGCTGGGCATCGTCACGGTCGGCAAGGCGCACTTCGATTTCCTCGAGGTGCTGCGCCGGCTCGAGCTCGACCCCAACGCGCTGGCCGCGGCGGGCGTGCGCATCTACAAGGTCGGCCTCGTGTTCCCGCTCGAGCCGACGCGCATGGCCGAGTTCGCGCAGGGCCTGGAGGAAATCCTCGTGATCGAGGAGAAGGCGCCGGTCGTCGAGCGCCAGCTGAAGGACCTGCTGTACGGCCTGCCCGACCTGCAGCGCCCGCGCATCGCCGGCAAGACCGACGCGGCGGGCCGGCCGCTGCTGTCGGCGCTGGGCGAACTGCGGCCGTCGCGCATCATGCCCGTCGTGGCCGACTGGCTCGCGCGCCTGAATCCCGCGCTCGACCGCCGCCACCTGGTCACCGACTTCACGATGCCCTGCCTGCTGCACAACGAGGCCGACGCCGTCAGGCGCCTGCCGTACTTCTGCTCGGGCTGCCCGCACAACACGTCGACGAAGGTGCCCGAGGGCTCGCGCGCGCTCGCGGGCATCGGCTGCCACTTCATGGCGAGCTGGATGGAGCGCGAGACCAGCGGCCTGATCCAGATGGGCGCCGAGGGGGTGGACTGGGCCGCGCACTCGCGCTTCACGAAGGAGAAGCACGTCTTCCAGAACCTGGGCGACGGCACGTACTACCACTCGGGTTATCTCGCGATCCGCCAGGCGATCGCCGCGAAGGCCACGATCACCTACAAGATCCTCTACAACGACGCGGTCGCGATGACGGGCGGCCAGCCGGTCGACGGCAAGCTGTCGGTACCCGAGATCGCGCGCCAGGTCGAGGCCGAGGGCGCGAAGCGCGTGGTGATCGTGAGCGACGACATCGCGCCGCACCGCCGGCATGCCCACCTGTTCCCGCAGGGCACGACCTTCCACCCGCGCGAGGAGCTCGACGCCGTGCAGCGCGAGCTGCGCGAGGTCGACGGCGTGACCATCCTGATCTACGACCAGACCTGCGCCGCCGAGAAGCGGCGTCGCCGCAAGAAGGGCGAGTTCCCCGATCCGCCGAAGCGCGTCTTCATCAACGAGGCGGTGTGCGAGGGCTGCGGCGATTGCGGCCAGGCGTCCAACTGCCTGAGCGTGATCCCGGTCGAGACCGAGTGGGGCCGCAAGCGCGCGATCGAGCAGAGCTCCTGCAACAAGGACTACTCCTGCGTCAACGGCTTCTGCCCGAGCTTCGTGACGCTGGAGGGCGCGGTGCTGCGCAAGAAGAGCGACGCCGGCCTCGACAAGGCCGCGCTCGCCGCCGAGATCGCCCGCATCGGCCGTCCCGCACGCTGGGACTGGACGGGCCCGTTCGACATGCTGGTCACGGGCGTGGGCGGCACGGGCGTCGTCACGGTGGGCGCGCTCATCACGATGGCCGCGCACCTGGAGGGCAAGCAGGCCTCGGTGCTCGACTTCATGGGCTTCGCGCAGAAGGGCGGCGCGGTGCTGTCGTTCGTGCGCGTCGCGCCGACCGCCGACCAGCTGAACCAGGTGCGCATCGACACGCAGCAGGCCGACGTGCTGCTCGCCTGCGACCTCGTGGTCGGCGCCTCGGACGACGCGCTCGCGACGGTCAAGGCCGGCCGCACCGCCATCCTCGCCAACACGCACGAGATCGCCACGGCCGCCTTCGTGCGCAACCCCGACGCGACGATGCATGCGCCGGCGCTCGTCGACAAGCTGCGCCACGCGGCCGGCGACGGGCGCGTGCGCCTGCTCGACGCGCAGGGCCTCGCGCAGGCCCTGATGGGCGACACGATGCCGTCCAACATCATCATGCTGGGCGCGGCGTGGCAGCGCGGGCTGGTGCCGGTCTCGCTGCGGGCGCTGATGCGGGCGATCGAGCTGAAC
>DASVLN010000107.1:0-2557 GCA_036384855.1 Burkholderiaceae bacterium
CTTGGCCGGCGCTGGTGGGGTTCGGCGTCTTCGGCGTGGGCATCGCCATCGTCTCGCCGTGCGTCTACGCCGCCGGCGCGCGCCAGGGCGCGGTGGCGCTGGCCGCGGTCATGACGCTGGGCTCGGTCGGCTTCCTCGTCGGGCCGTTGATGATCGGCGCCATGGCGCAGGCCTGCGGGCTCTCGTGGGGAATCGCGCTGATCGCGGCGGCCGCGCTGCTGCTGGCGGCCTGCGCGCAGCGGGTGCGCTGGGACTGAAGGCCGGCGAGACCGCCGGCGTCCGCGTCGACCGCGCGTCGGGACGGCGCGGCCCTCAGGCCCCGTCGCGCTTGACCAGCGTGATCTCGCCGTCGGCCTCCAGGTACATCACCTTCACGCGCGCGAGGTCCTCCAGGCCGTGCGCACGCACCTTGGACATCAGCTCCTCCTCGGTGATGAACTCGCGCCGCATGTTGCGCCGGATCATGCGGCCGTCGACGACCAGCTTCAGCTTCGTCGATGCGAGGACGCGCTCGAGCGCCGGCCAGCGGAAGGTGGCCCAGTCGATCACGACGTTCCAGAACACGAGCGTCGACAGCAGCACGATCGCGTCGCTCGTCGAGGTGGCGTCGCCGATCATCCCGTTCTGCGCCGCGTCGCCCAGCAGCACGACGAAAAGGAAGTCCGAGACGCCCATCGAGCCGACGTCGCGCCGCAGCACGAGGCGGAAGACGGCGAACAGGAACCAGTAGACGACGCTCCCGCGCAGGACGATCTGCCAGGGCGACATCGTGAAGCCGAACACGTCGGACAGGATCATGGCGCCTCCGTCCGGGCCGCATGCGGGCCCGCGGCTGCGCCACGGCAAATCCGGCGCCAACGCAAAGGGCCTTCGCGCCCGGGAGCGGAAGGCCCTGGTCCGGCCGGCCCTTTCGAGGCGCCTCGCAGGCGTCAGCCGAGCTCGGTGCGGCGCTCGATGATCCTCGAGACCAGGCCGTACTCGATCGCCTCGTCGGGCGAGAGCCAGCGGTCGCGCTCGATGTCCTGGAGCACCTGCTCGATCTTCTGGCCGGTCTCGCGGGCGATGACCTTGGCGATGCGCTCGCGCGCCTTGATGATCTCGCGTGCCTGGATCGCGATGTCGGTGGCCTGGCCGCCGGCGCCGCCGCTCGGCTGGTGGATCAGGAAGCGGGTGTGCGGCAGGCAGAAGCGGCGCTCGCGCGGCACCGCCAGGTAGATGTGCGTGGCCGCGCTGCCGACCCAGCCGGTGCCGATCATGCGCACCGGCGCGTTGATGAAGCGGATGATGTCGTGCACGGCCTCGCCCGATTCGAGGTGGCCGCCGGGCGAGGACACGAGCATGTCGATCGGGTCGTCCGACTCGGCGTCGAGCGCGATCAGGCGGCGCACGGTCTCGGCGGCGGTCTGGTCGTTGATGCCGCCGAAGACGAGCACGGTGCGGGACTTGAAGGCCTTTTCCTCGAGGAACGAGTTGCGCGACTCGGCCGAGACGGGGGGTGTTTGGTTCTCTTCCACGAAAGTCTCCTTGGAACGGGATGCGGGAGGGGCGATGGCGCGATCATCCCACGGCGGCCGCAGCCGCGGCGCGGGCCCACCGCAGCGGTGGCACGGGCTTGTCGCGGGCCGCGCGGACGCGACCGCAGCGGCGATACGTGGGGACGATCGCCCGGGACGGCAAGGGCCGCGTCCCGCGTCTTCCCCTCCATGGCCGGCGCTCAGCCCGCCGCGGTGGCCTGCATCGCGGCGGCGGCGCGCTCGGCGACCGCGCGCGTGTCCCAGTAGACCTGGGCCTCGAACATCCGGTCGCCCCGCAGGCGCATGACGTCGACGCCCGTCCATTCGAGGGGCTGGCCGGCCACGGTCGCGCTCGCACGCCATTCGATCATCGCCGTCTCTCCCGCCAGCGCCCAGCGCAGCACGTCGACGCGGATGCCGGGGAACCGGCGCACGACCTCGCTGAAGTGCCGCACCACGCCCTCGCGGTCGGCGGGCTCGGTCATCGGCGGCACGAGGTTGCGCGTGTCCTCGTGCATCAGCGCGCGAAAGGTCTCGGGATCGGGGCGGCGCCAGAGCGCCGCGAAGCGCGAGACGAGCGCCTCGGCAGCGCGTACCTGGGCGTCGCTCGGACGATCGTAGCGGTGGGTGATCGTGTCCATCGGTTCTCCTTGACAGGGGGACGGCGCGCGAAATGCGTTCCGTTGGTATCAAACATACTGTCGGTATGTGTTTGAGTCAACGGTATCCTTGCACGCATGACGACCGAGCCCAGGCCATCGCGGCGGGAGGAGTACGCTGCCGCCACCCGCGCGGCGCTGCTGGACGCGGCTCGCGCGCAGTTCACCGAGGTCGGCTTCCAGGAGGCGGGCATCGAGGCGCTGGCCCGCGCGGCGCGCGTGACCAAGGGCGCGCTGTATCACCACTTTCCGGACAAGCGGGCGGTCTTCGACGCGGTGGTCGTCGCGCTGCAGGAGGACGTGGCGGCGCGTGTCTCGCGGGCCGCCGGCCAGCCTGCGCGAACCGCGGAGCGCCGCGCCGAGGCGCCGCTCGACCGCCTGCAG